>JAOTWS010000009.1 GCA_029862745.1 Nitrosopumilus sp.
ATGGACCGGATGGGATTTGAACCCACGACCATTGCGGGAAATAATTTCCTTACGCAGTGTGAGTGCGTCATCCAAACCAAACTAGACGACCGGTCCAACGAATCTACTAAAAGACGAGTTTTTTTATCTTTAGGTTGATTGAATATATTGTAATTACCTTGACCTTTTTTACTGATTTTGAAATTGAATGCTATGTCTTTACAAGAATTTGACTCTGTGATGGATAGAATGAAACTGGCTTTTGAATATGCTAATAATCTTGGGCAATATGTAGAAGCAACCAAAATACTCTTTCAAATAAACGAACAGTTACCTGATGATGTCCAATTAAACTTTGAGGAATTGGACACTCCTGATATGGCAAAATCGTTTATCCTCAAATACGAATCTAAACTAAAATCTGCGATTGCGAATTATAGACAAAGTTTGATGAATTTCTAATTCTATTTCTTGACGCCGAGGTTTCTGTTCTTTAGTCTCAAGTATGGATTTTTGCATTTTCTACATCTTGATGCACCTATATCGTTTCTACATCCACATTTGAAACAAATTCTCATAACAAGACGTGCTTGTTGTGCAATTCGTTTCTTTTCTGGATCTGTAATGGGCATTTAATTCTCTTCTAACTCTCTCTCTTTTATTTTAATCGGATTTTTCTATCTTCCCTGCTAGCAACACTGGGACTTCTACGGGTCTCTTTGCTACTGGAATGTTTGCCTTGTTAAACATTGATATTTTTGATTCTGCAGAACCATAAGTTCCCATGACAATTGCTCCTGCGTGACCCATTCTCTTTTCTTTGGGTGCTGCTCTTCCTGCAATATATGCCACAGTTGGTTTCTTAAACCCGCTATTGATAATTTTTTGTGCCAACATCTCCTCAGAATCTCCTCCGATTTCCCCTACAATTACCAGTCCTTCCAGATTTGGAATGTCTTTTACCATTTCAAATGCATCAATCAGTCTTGTCCCATTAATTGGGTCTCCACCAATTCCAATTGTGATTGATTGACCAAATCCTGAATTTGTAAGTGCATCTGAGATTTCATAAAGTAATGTTCCACTCTTTGATAAAACTGCAATATTTCCAGCTTTAAATGGCATGGCAGGCATAATCCCGACTTTGATTAATTCTGGAATCATTATACCTGGTGTGTTTGGTCCTATGATTATTGCCCCTTTCTGGTTTGCAAGATTTAGTGCTTCCATTGTATCTCGGATTGGAACATGTTCTGGGATTGCAACAAGTAATTTGATTCCTGCTTCTAATGCTTCTTTTGCTGCAGCAAGAAAGAATTTTGCTGGAACAAAAATAATTGAAATTTTTGCTTTAGTTGCATCTACTGCTTCTTGCATTGTGTTATAAATTGGAACACTTTCTTCAAATTTTTGGCCCCCTTTGCCTGGTGTAACTCCTGCAACTACGTTAGTTCCATATGTTATCATATTATGTGCATGTAGTGAACCATACGCGCCAGTAATCCCTTGAACAATCACTCCTTTTTTCTTATAGTCTGAATCTTCAGGTTTTCCTTTTAGTAGTTCAAATATATCTGTCATTTCTTTTTCCCCATTACTGCTGCATTAATTGCCTCTTCTACTGAACTGTAAATTTTAGTTCTGGATCCTTCTAGCATTTTTTTTGCTTTTTCTGATTCAGTACCTTTCAGTCTTGCAAAAACTGGCAAATCAATTAAATTATTTTCATATGCTTTGAGAAATGCTTCAGCTACTACTGTAGTCTTCACAATTCCTCCATAGAGGTTAACTAAAATCCCTTTTACTCTGTTAATTCTGCTAATCAAAGTTAATGCTTCATACACTGATTCTGTAGTTGCACCACCACCAACATCTAAGAAACATGCTGGTTTTCCTCCGTTATCTGATAACATGTCTAATGTAGACATTACAAGTCCTGCACCGTTTCCTACAACTGCAATATCTCCATCCAATTCCACTAGTGAAAACCCACTCTTCTCTGCCTGCTCTTCAATTTCTGTTTTCTCTTGATATTTCTGTAATTCTGGATGTCTGAAATTACTGTTGTCATCTGTTACAAATTTTCCATCCAGTGCCATGATCGTGTCATCTTGCATTATTGCAAGAGGATTAATCTCTGCAAGCTCTGCCTCTTTTTCAATTGTTAGTTTTGATAATTTTTTTAAAGTATCTATAAATCCATCAGCTGTCTTTCCTTGCAATCCCATCTCGTTTGCAACCTCTCTTGCAAGTTCATCTGAGACCTCTCCTAATCCAACCTCTTTGATGATTTGGTTTTTTACTGATTCAATTTCAACTCCTCCTTCAGCCGACGCAATTATTGTATAACTCCTCTTTGAGCGGTTCAAAAATAGTGACAGATAAAGCTCTTTTTTAATATCTGCCATCTTTTCAAGTAAAATTGCTCGTGCTTTTTCTCCTTTAATTGTCAAATCCATCACTTGGGGATATTTCAGCTCAAATTCATCATCGTTTTGGCACTTCTGAATGCCTCCTGCCTTTCCTCTACCTCCTACTGGAACTTGGATTTTAATAACAAACGGATATCCTAACTGCTTTGCATGTTTTCTACCTTCTTCAATATTTTTAGAAGATATACTATCAAGCAAGTTAATTCCATACTCTCGGAATAACTCTTTTGCCTGAAA
The DNA here is from genome assembly GCA_029862745.1 of Nitrosopumilus sp. Classification (NCBI taxonomy): domain Archaea; kingdom Thermoproteati; phylum Nitrososphaerota; class Nitrososphaeria; order Nitrosopumilales; family Nitrosopumilaceae; genus Nitrosopumilus; species Candidatus Nitrosopumilus sp. The sequence continues at coordinate 2,649 of JAOTWS010000009.1, forward strand.
CTCCAGTAGTTGCATACAAAAATCCTGAATTTAAGGGTCTTTATTAACTATGATATTATCTTAGCTGCTCATCTAGAAAATCTACCATCTCTAAAAATCTGTCTTTGCTTTTTCTCAATAATTCTTGCGGATATTCCTCAATTGTAAATACAAACTGTTGGTGAAAACTTGGAACAAGCATTCCTCCTGAACTTACCATCTGTTCAATTACATATCCTTTGGTAAGCGTACATACAATTTCTTCATATGACCCTTCTTCTTCTTCAAGAGTTTGTCTGTACAGAACAATTGGCTTATCTGTTCTTGCAACAATATTTGATCCTTTTTCTAACAGATCTGATAAATGCTGTATCTGCCATGCATCTAAACTAATCTGTTTTACCACTTTATCTTTACGTATTTTTTCTATTTAACCGTAATAAAACAACACATATTCACAACTTGTCGTCAATAAAGAACACTAGTTGTGAATCTAAAAGAAATAAAATGGTGATTGGAAGTTATGTCATATCTAGTGCTCTAGAGTGTTTTCTTGTATGTGGTCTTTCACCAGAATACTTTCGTCTCATGTGTCCTGATGGTCTTCCATAAATTAACTCTAAGAACCATGACTCATGTTCAATCTCTTCAGCTAGGATGTCTTTTGCAATATCGTATGTGGCAGGATCTTTTCCTAGTGTTATCTGGCAAATTTTATTCCAGTTCACAATTGCACCTTGTTCTGCTTTGAGACATTTCTCTAGAATTGCTTTGTGGTCTGTTGGGTTTGCTGGAAGCTGAAGGAATTCACAACCAGAAATTTTGATAAATTCGATTGCATCATTTGGAAGAGATCCACCTAATTGATAGATTCTCTCTAGGCATGATTCAAAGTGGCTAAGATCCTCTAGTCTTGCATCTTCAATAATACCTTTCAATCCCTCTCCTTCTATACCTGTACAATGTGCCCTGAGGTTGGTAAAGTAGTAGTATGCAGTAAATTCTACTGCTGCATTTTTGATTAACTCTCTTAACAACTCATCAACATCAAGGCCGTTTTGCTTTAGAACGTTAATTCCAACAACATTTGGGTTTGATTCCGACATTTGCTTTTGTGATTAATGATTGTAATAAAAATATTACATTGAATTCCAAAACTCATTCTATAGATATTTTGATTTTTTGACCATCAATATCATCATCTTTGTATTTTTTACATGATTTTGTAAAATTCACCTGTTTTACTCGCACCAAAAATGCAAGTTCATCTGTTCTCTCTTTCATCATTTCTAATGACTCTTCATCCAAATCAAGGATTGATGCAATCTCTAGAACATCTGTAGGATTGTAACCTCTCTCTTTTCGAAGTGTTTGTAGTCGTCTTGCAAGATCTTTTACTAATCCTTTTGCCATCATTTCTCTATTTCTTGATGTTGAAATTAGTACAATGTAGTTGTCTCTTTTTGATAATGCAAAGTTTTCATCAGCATGAAAGTCTATGATAAAGTCTTGAATATCTAATGAAATTATTTCGTTATCTATATTAAAATCATACTTGCCATCTTTTTGTAATGTCGATATGATGTCATCAGGATTTGTTTTATTAAATGTGGATACTAATTTTCCCATGTGTTGTTTTGCTTTTGGTCCTATTCTTTTTCTTTCTAGTTCTATTACAGCTTTAATTGGTAATCCCAATTGTTTTAATTCTAATATCTGATCCAACCCTGATTCTTTTTCAGTTTCAACAACTGTGACTTTTTCTACATTTAATTGAGATTGTAACAGTTCTAATAATGATTCTAGTTTTATCTTCATACTTCTTTCTACACCAATCATTGCTTCATTTAGTGGCCATCTTCTCTTTAGTTTTCCTTTCATCCTTGCAGCAGATGATATGGATACGATATCTTTCATAATGTCAAATGATTCTTCAATTTTTTCACTAATGAGTGATTCTTGGTATTGAGGCCATTTGTCAAGTAAGATACTTTGTTTTCTATGAAATACTGTTTGATACAAATACTCACTAGTAAAAGGACAAAATGGATGAATCAAAATATCTAGAGTCTTAAGCACATTGCTAAGTACTGCATAAATTGCCAGACGCCTATTCTTTTTTATCTCATCCTCATCCCACAATTCTCCTCTTGTAATTGGAATGTATATTTGGCTTAGATTATTGATAATGAAATCATCTATTGCTTTTGCACTTTCGTGAAATTTACATGCCTCATTTTTTTCTGTAATTTTTTTTATGAGTCTCTGAAGTTTAGATAAAAGCCAAATGTCAGGTGATATAAGCAAATTATTTTGCTTTGCCCAATCAATTGTATTTGTTGGATCAAAATTATCGTATTGGCTATTTTGTTTAAAATACAGATGCAAATTAAATAATGTGTTAATTACCTGATATGGTCTTGACATTAGTTCTTTTGTGCTAAAACTAAGTGGCTCTATTGGACTTGCTTTCCACATAAAGTAAAATCTTATCAAATCAACAGGATATTTTTCTAATAATTCTTTGCCATCCAAAACATTCCCATGGCTTTTGCTCATCTTTCCTCCATTTTCATCCAAAACATGTCCTTGGAACAAAAATGCTTTGTAGGGAGGGGTCGGGGTATTATTTAAAATTACATTTTCAATTAGTAATGTGTAGGCCCATCCTCTAGTCTGATCAATTCCTTCAGTGAAGAATGGTGCTGGTATCTCATTTGCATATTCCTCATCTGTCAATGATGAATAGGGGGCTGATCCACTGTTATGCCAAGTATCTAAAACATACTCTTCTCTTTTTGTTTTAATGCTGTTGCATTTTTTGCACTTTATTATGATATTGTCAATCCATGGTCTGTGTAATTCAAAGTCTGGACCATCAGGTAAACTGTTTGCTGCTTTTACTATCTCTTCTCTTGTAAATAACCAGTTTTTTTCATTACAATTCTCACAATTCCAAACCGGCAAAGGACAACCCCAAACCCTCTCTCGAGAAATACACCATGGATGTCTTTCTTTGATTATTCCAAGAAATCTATTCTTTGGTTGTTCAAAAAAATACTCTACACTTTCTGCTGCTTCAATTGCCTTGTTTTTGAGCCTGTCTAATTTGTAAAACCATCCTCTTCTTGCTAGCCATACTATTGGATGATGAGATCTCCAACAAAGTGGATACTTGTGTTTTATTTTTCCAATCCTTACTAGTGCGTTACACTCTTTTAGATCCTCAACTATTATTCTATCTGCATCTCTTACAAATACCTCTTGATACTTTCCAGCCTTTGATGTAAATCTTACTTCGTCATCTATAGGATTAAAGATTTTGACGTTTCGTTTATTGGCAATTTTGATATCATCCTCACCATTTGCAGGTGATAGATGTACAATACCACTCCCTGTACTTGCATCAACAAATGTTTCAGACACTGCAACATGATAATTATCTAACTTGGCATATTCATTTAATTCTGGAATTAGATTCAATAAAGGATGAACATATTTTTTTCCTTCAAACTCTGAACCTTTTGAAGTCTTTTTGATCTTATAATTTTCAATTTTTAACTCTATCATTAATTCCTCTAGTCTTGTCTTGCCAACTACCCATGCTTCATCTTCTACATCGACATATGCATAATCTTCTTGAGGTTGAAGACCAACCATTGCATCTGTAACTAGTGTAAATGGCATCGTAGTCCATACAATCAAAAATGCATCTTCATCGACTAGTTTTACTTTGTAATATAATGAAGGATCTTTTACTTCCTCATATCCTTGATTCACTTCGGCATGACTAAGTGATGTTTGGCAGCTTGGGCAATATGCAATTACCGTAAAATCTTCTTCTAAAATTCCATTCTCGTGTGCTTTTTTTAATATCTGCCATTCTCTTTCAATAAACTCATCTCTGAATGTCCAGTATGCTTTTTCATGATTAAACGACATACCAAGCAATTCGTCAACTTTTACCCATGACTTGTTAAATTTTTCTACAGTTTTTTTGCATTCAGATACTATTCTTTCTATTCCAAACTGTTTGATAGCTTCTGTTTTTCCACCTGTGACTCCTAATTCTTTTTCCACCTGCAATTCTACTGGAAGTCCTTGAGTATCCCAGCCACCATTAAACTCTATTTTTTTCCCTTGAAGTGTGTTGTATCTATACCATAAGTCTTTGATGACCCTTCCTCTAAGATGCCCTGCATGTGGAACCCCATTCATTGTAGGTGGTCCCTCGATAAATCTAATCTTTTCAGGTTTGTCTGATGCAAAAATCTGTTTTTCTAGATCAATGGATTTGATGTACTCTTTTACTTGGGATTCTATTTCCTTTGCATCAAATTTTGTAGAAAGTTCCATCTGGATTTTGATATATGGGTGACATTATAAAGCTAAATTGATTCTACAAGATTTGGATTATATAATTGGTAAAAAGATTACCTTTGTTGGTAAATATCCTGATAATCGGTTCTGGTGGACGTGAACATGCATTATCTTGGAAATTGTCTCAAAGTGACAATGTAGAAAATGTTTTTACTGCACCTGGTAATGGTGGAACTCCAAACAATCTTCCGATTAATATTGATGACCTAGATGGATTAATCAATTTTGCCAAAAAGAATAATTGCTTTACTGTAGTGGGCCCTGAAGCTCCACTGGCTGCAGGAATTGTTGATAAATTCAATGAAAATAACCTCAAAATTTTTGGACCATCCAAGCAAGCGGCTCAACTAGAATCAAGTAAAATATGGGCAAAGAATTTCATGAAGCGTAATGATATTCCTACATCTAGATTTGAAATTTTCGATGATGCTCAAAAAGCGCAAAAATATGTAGAATCACTTGATTATAATGTAGTCGTAAAGGCTGATGGACTTGCATCAGGAAAAGGTGTGATTGTATGCAATAATAATGAAGAAGCAAAATCTGCCATTGAAACAATTCTGATAAAAAAGACATTCGGTGACGCAGGAAATCGAATTATTATTGAAGAGCGAATTGACGGAATAGAAGCGTCATACATTGCACTCTCTGACGGTAATTTGGCTATTCCTATGGCAACAAGTCAGGATCATAAGAGAATTTTTGATGATGATAAAGGACCAAATACTGGTGGAATGGGTGCATATTCACCTACACCGATAATTGATAATTCACTTGCAAAAAAAATCCAAGAAGAAATTATTGATAAAACAATAATTGCCATGAAAAATGAAGGCATCCTCTTTAAGGGATTTTTGTATGCAGGTATAATGATTCGTGATAATAAGCCATTTGTTTTAGAGTATAATGTAAGGATGGGTGATCCTGAATGCCAACCTATTATGATGAGGATGAATTTTGACTTGTATGATTACTTTGTAGCAAGTATTGAAGGAAAATTGTCTTCAATGCCTCCACCTACTTGGAAAAAAGAATCTGCTGTATGTGTTGTTTTGGCATCTAAAGGATACCCAGAATCATATCCTACCAATGAGGAAATATCTGGATTTGATTCTGTCTCAAGTGATGTTTGTGTATTTCATGCTGGAACAAAACAACTTGATGGAAAAATCCTTTCAAATGGTGGACGTGTTTTAGGTGTCACGGCATTAGGTGATTCATTGGAATCTGCAATTTTAAATGCGTATGTTGAAGTTGAGAAAATATCTTGGCCTCATAAATATCACCGAAAAGATATAGGTCAAAAAGGACTATCTTATTTATGAGTTTGAAAAATTCTATCTTCTGTTGCAATCCAATCTATGATTATATCGTGCTCTAATTTTGGAATTTTCTTTATGATTTGTTTTTCCAACGTTAGAGATATTGTTACAATTTTATTTTCTGCTAAAAATTTATCATAGAATCCATAACCGTATCCTAACCTGACTCCACTTTGAGATATTCCTACAGTTGGAACTAAAATTACATCCAGGGCATTGTCTATTGGACAGCCATCTTTGGGCTCCATGATGTCAAAATTTCCTTTTTCTAGGCTTGAAAAGTCTGTTATTTTTCTAAACTCCATCTTATCTCCGATAACTTTTGGTAAAAAAACATCTTTTCCCTCACTGATTAATTCTTGGATGATGTTCTGTGTCATGATCTCACTTCCTATTGGGTAATACACTCCAATTTTTTGTGCATTTTTGAATGCATAGACTTTTCTCAATCTTTTTTGAATTTTATCACTTGCAATATTCAATAAATCAAAGGATGTGTTATCTCTTTTTTCTAAAAGAAAATTTCTAAGTGCTTTTCTTTCAGGACTGCCTTCCAATTTCATTGCTCAATGATGCTGCTGTAACCGTGTTCTTTAATAGCATTGCAACTGTCATGGGTCCGACTCCTCCTGGAACTGGTGTTGCAAATGATGCCTTTTGAATAATCTGATCAAATTCTGAATCTCCAACCAATTTCTCATTGAATCTAGATATTGCAACATCAATAACTATTGCCCCCTCTTTTATCATTTCTGGAGTTAATGTGAATTTATTTCTGTCTCCCACTGCAGTAATAATGATGTCTGCAGACTTGCACATCTCTTCTAAATTTTTAGTTTTAGAATGACATGTCAAAACTGTTGCATTTTTTTCAAGCAATAAATGATATAGTGGTTTTCCTACAAGATTGCTTCTGTTAATTAACACTATGTTTTTCCCCTCCAAATCAATTCCATGATATTCAAACATCTCCATCACCCCTGAAGGTGTACATGCAACTAGGACAGCTTTTTTCATTGCAAGCAAACCTACATTGTGTGGAGTCAGACCATCAACATCTTTTATTGGCGAAATTCTTGATGTGGTAGAAAATTCATCCAGTTGTTTTGGCAATGGAAGTTGAATGAGAATCCCATGAACTGAATTATCTGAATTCAGATCATCAATAATTTTGTTTAATTGTAACTGAGTGATATTTGCATCAAGTTTGTGATCTTTGGTTAGAATTCCTACTTCCTCACATGCCTTGTGTTTATTTCTAACATATGTGGCAGATGCTGGATTGTCTCCAATTAAGACCGTAGCCAAACATGGATTAATGCCTTGTATTTTGAGCTGATTTACCGCTTTTTTTATTCGGTCTTTGACTGATTTTGCGATAACTGTACCATCGATTCTAATTCCAGTCATAGGTTTTTTTTGATTTGTAGATATTTAATCCTTGGAATTTTTTAATGAAAATCATAGAAAAGAAATTAAATGGTGTTTTTTATAGTCATGGTATGTTTGTAATGATGGCAGATATCCAACTCAAGGAAGGTGCAGAAGAAGGTTTCAAAGATTGGTTCTCTGAATCAAATAAAGTGTTATCAGGTTTTCCTGGATTTATATCTAGAAGATTTTTGAAATCAAATGACGGGAGTTACAGGATAATTGTCGAGCATGAAAGTAAAGAGACTTTTATCAAAATGCATCAAAGTCCTGAACATGAAAAGATTCATCCAAAAGGACATTCATTCATGAGTGCAGATCCTATAAGAAAAACATTTACTGTAGCTGCTGAATAGATTGAAAATTGAGTTTAATCTAGACGATTATGTTAAAAAAATAAAAAATAAAAATTCATATTTTGATACTTTTGTCAATAGAGATAGTCTTGCTGTAGGCGTGTTGGTTCTTCAGCCTGAAGAAAAAGATACACAGGAACCTCATCAAAGCGATGAAATGTATTATGTGATTTCAGGTAACGGGTATCTCAAAATCAAAGACAAAAATTATACTGTTTCTAAAGGGAAATTATTTTTTGTTGCAAAAGAAGTTCCACATTTTTTTCATGGAAATACCGTGGAACTCAAAGTATTGTATTTCTTTGGAGGTCCTGATTCTTAACTGATAATAATCTGTCTACCTGAAACCTTAATCTTTTTTCTGGCAAACAGATTCACTGCTTCTGGATAAATTTGGTGTTCTTCTTTTAGAATTCTTTTTGATAGTGACTCTTCTGTATCATTTTCTTTAATTTTTACAACTGCCTGAATTATTATTGGCCCTGTATCCATTCCTGTATCTACAAAGTGAACCGTACATCCTGAATATTTTGCACCGTATTCTAGAGCTTGTTTTTGTGAGTTTAGTCCTGGAAATGCTGGCAATAATGCTGGATGAATGTTCATAATTCTATTTTTGTATTTTTTGACAAATTCTGGAGTGATGATTCTCATAAATCCTGCAAGGCAAACAAGTCCATTTTTTGGAGTGACTCCATATTTTGATAGCACTGCCATCACTTTTTTATCATACTCTATCCTGCTTCCTGCAAATCCTTTACTCTCAACAATTTCTATGCTGACTCCAAGATTCTCTGCAATTTTTAGCCCTTTTGCATCAGGTTTGTTTGATATAACAACTACAGGTTTTATTGGAATTTTTTTTCTTTTGATTGATTTTAAAATGGACTCCATGTTGCTCCCACGACCTGAGATTAAAATTCCTAAATTTAACAACTAGTCAATGCTAGATCAAACCTGCATAAAGTCTATGCTAACCTTAGATAAAATACTAGTAATTCCATAATGTGTCATGCAAAGATCGCATCTTCTATTCATTAATAGCATCTATAGCAAGAGATATTGTGTGTTCGTCTGTATAGCCTTGATGCATTTCTAAAATGTTTCAAATTATGTAATTATGACAGTTTTGCATCAATGGATCCCAATATTGCAGATAATGATTGAGGACTATATAATGGAAAAAAGACAGGGAAAATCCTGCAGACCATAAAATACCTAATATTTGGACTAGAGTTATTCTGTGATACTAACGATCTCATGGTAAGCTGGAATAAAATTAGAAGATTACTGCACATCAAAAAAGAAGATAGGTTTCAAGGCGTATTCTACTGAACAGAATAAAAAATACAGCCGGTTTAAGAAATAATCTATCTACTATCAGTTTTTGAATCTGTCTTGTTGCCTGTTTTTGAATCGGCGTTGTTATCTCTAACTCTTGTTGAAAACTCCTTCAAGAATTTATTATATGACTCCATCATGGATAATCTCATATTCAGATATCTACTGAATAATTCATTTGATATGTCAATTTGTGATGCATAAAACTTGGAACCTATCTCCAAATAGTTATCTAACAACTTTATTGATTTTTCATCCATCCCAAAGTTTCCAAATATCTTGTTTTCCAGGGTATAGTCAATATCAAAGATCTCCTCTAACAATTTCATATACTCCCTTGAAAAATCAGAAAAGGACTTTATCTGAAGGGGAATACGAGACTCTAATTTTTGCATTACTTTCATAGTATGTTTTTCCATCACTTCAGAGACTGATGGTTTTATTTCAGACAATACGTCTAAGAATGCTCTTCACACATTTTAACTTGTATTGGTGTAAAGTCATTTTTTGTAGAAAATTCTTGAGATAATTCATGATGGTTTTATTATTACTATTTATACACATCATTGTCCAAATGCAATGATTGCAGCAGATGGAAAATGCATATACATCTGTAATATGTTTTCTGCCTTTTTATTATAATAATAATCCCATTCCATGAAGATAAAATATCCTGGTTACTCTCGCAGATTTTTACTCGCAGAAGATGAAATTCTTTTTAATTATGACATTGACTATGAACATGATAAACGATTTGTTTTGGCGAGATTGCAAATTCTCAAGTTAGTATGGAATAATGATGCATCCACAACGGATAACACATGAATGGAATTCTGTTTATCTCTTTTGTGTGTTACTGGCATAACATATCATAATATGTTTTACCATCTTCCCAGAATAATTATTAGAAAGTGATTGCGTTGAATTCTAAACATTCTCTAGTATTTTTCAGTGCAGGTATTGTCTTTTACTTCATTATGTAGTTCTTTGAGCATAGATATCAACAATTCAACTTCATGTTTCTCTAAATTCTCAATATTGTTTATTTTTTTAATGATCAAAGACTTTGTAGAATCCTCCACTGTTTCCTGTTTTTTTAGTCTTGAGCCGACAAGTCTGGCTCCTAATGCCGAGATAAAAGTACCTATTATAGAAATACCGACAAACATCAATGCGATTCCCATCAGCCTTCCGGCGTCGGTAATTGGAACAACATCCCCATATCCTACAGTAGTTACTGTAGCTGAAACCCACCAAAACGCATCTATTAGATTAGTAATTTGAGCATCTTCGTGAGTAGATTCAATAAAATAAATTCCAATACCACTGCTACTAACAACCAATATAGAAATTACTAATAGATAGATTAGTAGTCTCAATAGAAATACTGGACAAATAAGATACTAAAAACTAAAATATGATTTTCAAAAGAGAGAACCTCCTTGTTTTTTATTATATAATAGTTATAGACAAAACGCTTGTAAGATAATACTCAATATAGTTTTTACTTTTCTTTCCAATTAGAAATGCATGAAGAACTAAAACTTTTCTGATATGTATTAATCGAATTACTTGCAGTAAGGATTTCTATCTTCACAAGTTTCAATATCTTTTTCATGTGTCTCCTGATTTGACTGGTCTGGCTCAGTGATACCAGTACCATGATATCATCATTTCAATTTTCTTTTAAGCAATCATAGTGATTTTCAAAATTAGTTCTAGCACCTTTAAACTGAATATTGGCAATGCATTTAATTTTCTATTTCTTATACATACGCTGCTTGGAAATCATAGAGTTTGTCAAAAACCTAGATCTTGTCTTTTTGGCAGTTTTAGGAGGGCTTTTTCTTGCAGCCATGAATGTTCTAGGGGCGACAAGTGTTTTTCTTGTAAAAAACATCTCTTCTCAAATCATCAATGCATCTTTGGGCCTTGCTGCGGGGGTGATACTAGCTGCAAGTTTCACTAGTTTAATTATTCCTGCTACAGAAATGAGTGGAATTTTACCTGTATCTATCGGACTTGGATTGGGCGGATTTTTCATTTTTCTAGGTGACAAATGGATTGGAAAACTTGGAATTCATAGTTATAGTCCGACTCATAAAATTTCTACACGACGAATGCGTGGAATCATGTTGTTTGTTTTTGCTATTACCAACCCTTCTGGAAGATTATGCTTGGCAGTTGGCGTAGGATTTGGTGCTGAAAACATTGCAAATGCATTGGTGTTAATGTTTGCCATAGGAATTCAAAACATACCTGAAGGGATGGCAGTAAGTTTTTCTCTCTTATCCACAGAAAAATATTCCAGAAAAAAATCTTTTTTTATGGTTTTTTATCTGGAGGTGTTGAAATACCTCTGACTCTTATAGGTGCATTTTGGGTATCTACATTTACAGCGGTACTCCCATATGCAATGGGTTTTGCAGCAGGTGCAATGGTGTTTGTAATAGCACATGAAATAATTCCTGAATCACAAAAAGAAAAAACAAATTCATTGCCCACTATCATGTTGATGGTAGGTTTGATCATAATGCTTATTCTTGATGTTTCCTTAGGTTAAAACTTACAAATGTATGCAATCTATTATTTCCAGATACATGTATTTCTAGTGGAGAGTGGATTAGATTAACAAAAATAATGTGTTAGTATTGATGAGATAATACTTGTAATGTCTGATTTTTATTTATTATTTTGATCCGCTAATACAATATCTCAGCATAATTCATAAATGAAATTCAAATTTTTCCATGATCTGCTATGACATTAACAATATCTGATTTTGTTATTATTCCTATCAATTTTTTACCTCGTATTACAGGAAGACCGCTAATTCCATGCCTAATCATCAAAATTGCGGCCAGATACACCATATCATCTGGAGAAACAAAAAATGGGTTTTTTGTCATAATGTCTTTTGCTAAAAATGTAAGTAAATAGCTCAAATTGTTTACATTGAATTCATTAATTTTAGAGTTCCAAAATATTTCAGCTCTTTCCGCAGGACCCGTAAACTCTTTGTATACATCAAAAGTCTTTGCAGGAACAAAGTCTCGATAAGTAATAATCCCTACGGGGATTTTATTTTTTGATACGATCAATCTTCGGATGTTGTTATTTAGAAGAACACTTTGAACTTCAAAAATTGAGTCATTGGGAGATACTGTGATTACTTTTTTTGTCATGATTTTTGATATTGGTAATCTTGCAGTACTTATCATAAGAAAAGTGGAAACAAGATCTGTTTTTGTAATGATGCCTACTAGTTTATTTTTATGACTCTTTACGATAACTGAACTAATACAGTGCTTTTTCATCAATTTTGCACAATCATAAATTGAGTCATCAGGGTATACGGTAACCAAATCTTTTGACATTATGTCTAGAGCAAGAATTTTTGTAATGGGTTTCCCATTGAAAACTGAAATACTTTTTACAATATCTTTTTCAGTAATAATCCCTATTGGTTTTTCATTAAATTTAACAATCAATCTTCCAATTCTATGTCGTATCAAAATATCTTTTGCATCTAATATGTTGGTATTTGGAGTAATTGAAATAGGCTGTTTGATAATTGATTTTAGGTCTATGGGAGCATTTATTAAAAATTTTGGTTGTCTTTTACGTTTCATCGCAATTCATTATTTATCTAACTGAAACTCGCTTTTTAGGACTTTTTCGTGCAGGTCTATCAGGTTTTTCTTCTTTTAGTTTTGATTTATCTGTAGATATGCTAACACCTTTTTTTTGTCCTTTTCGTCTAACATCGTTTCTAATTTTTTCATCTTTTTTTAATTTTTCCAATTCTTCTGAATTTATTTTACGGGTTATGTTGGAAGTCATGTTTATGTATAGTTAATCTATGTATTTAATCTGATTTTCAATTTCATTTTTGAGAATCTTGATTGGAGTTTAACTGCTAAAACCATCTCTTAAAATCATGGGTGATTCTTGCAATTGTGGTTCTTGTGGTCATGAAAAAATTGAAGAATGTTATACAAAACAATGTGCATGTTGTTTAACTGATCATCAAGGTGCATTTGCAAAAAATAGATAATGTATCATAAATTGTTAATGAATAAACTCTGTCTTAGAAATGTTATTAAAATAACCAATCAACTACTAGCCCTATTGTTCATTAAACATCATATTTCCAAACATTGCTTTTCATCATTTTTATAATTAAAAGAAAATCTTTGTTACCACCAGTGAAAAATAGATATCATGATTATATTTCATAATGTGTAAGGAGAACCATGACGTATTATGTTTAGTATTGAATAAAAAATTCTTTACGAAAAAACAAAGGATATGATAAGAATAGGAGACGGCATTATGCAGAATTTACGAACATATACTATCTCCTTTTAGTCTCCCCCATTATGTCGCCTACTATTTCTTCAATGAGATCTTCTATTGTTATTATTCCTTCAAGTTTTTCTTCATTATTCAGTACCACTGCCATGTGGGAGTCTTTTTTCTTGAGTTCGATGAGGAGATCACTGATTTTATCACTTGAATAAACAAAAAAGGGTTTTCGGGCAATTGTGCTTAATCTAGTTTTATGAAATTCTTTTTCAGGTAGTTTTGCAATATCCCAAATGTGTAATATTCCTACAATGTTTTCAGGTATTTTTGTAAAAACAGGAATGCGAGAAAATCCTTTTTCTTCAATTTTAGATATGACTTCAGATAGAATCTTTTTGCTGTCAAGCGAAAATATCTCTCTTTTTGGAGTCATTACATTTTGAATTGACGTATCATCAAATTTCAGTGCATTGTGTACTAGATTACGCTCTTCTTTTTCTAGAGTTTTTTCCGTATATCCTTGATCAATGACTTCTTTGATTTCTTCTTCTGTGATTGGTTTTAGATGAGGATAATCTCCAGATAATTTCATTATAGTTTTAGTAATGTGTTCTAGAAATATTACAAAGGGATACATCATATAGGTAAAGCCAAGCAACACCTTACTGAATCGCAGAGAGATTTTTTCGGGATTAACATTACAGTATGTTTTAGGTAGTATTTCTCCAAATATCAAAATTACAAATGTCATTATCCCGATTATAATTCCCACACCTTGACTTCCAAGTAACTTTATTGCAACATCTGCAGCTAGAACCGAAGATGCTACATTGACTAGGGTATTGCCAAGATTTACACTTGAGGTCATCATACTGGGATTCATCTTTAACTTGTAGAGCGGAGAAGAACCTGGAACTTGTTGTCGGTATAATCTAATCACTTTGGAGCGCCTTACTCCTACTATGGCAATCTCCAATCCGCTAAAAAGTGCATAAAGTCCTATGAGAATTACTATGGAGATAATTTCAATTTCAACGTATTCCAACTATGAGATGATGATTTTCTGATAAATTAAATGATGCTTAGAATACTAAATTTGAAAACAATCAAGAAATATCTGCATAGAATTTATTTTACTGAAACAGAGATTGTCATCGAAAAATACAATGTGCAAAAGTAACTCTATTTTCCTAACCTCTCAAATACATATACCAAGCATTCCTTGCTTGAATGAATACAATAAATTAATTTTCAAAAGGAGATTTACATAAAAGGATTTAGCAAATTGTTTGTAGACGTCACCCCAAACTGTTCTGGAAACCTATCAAATATCTCCTTTGTATGTTTTTGATCTCGATTTTTACTGCTTACACATACATTGATTGAGAGCCTGCGGCAGATTCTGGAAAGTTTGAAAATATGATTCCTACCAAAAATAGAATACTTGCCGCGCCATATATTGTAGATACTCCCAGTATAATATTCCAGAATGAATCCTATTGATACTATTACACAATTGAGATCAAAACAAAGTAATGGTGAAAAACATACCGGTGTTGATGTAATTAATGGAACTGTTGCAGATTTTGAGAAACTGAAAATTATGGAACCAGTCAAGGTCAAAGAGCAAATAATAAAAGCAGCTACTGAGACTGCAAACATGATATTACGAATTGATAATATAGTTGCATCATCATCAAGAGGCTCTGCAATGCCACCATCGCCAGGGGGAATGCCTGGACTATGTATGGCGGTAAATAGATTACAAGTCTATGACCTGAAGTTAAGCAATGGTGCAAAGAGGATTCAACTTGAAAACATGTTATTAAAAAAAGGACCATCTATTTTACAACCAACACTGGAACCTTTGAATTATTTACTATTCCATGTGCAACACTTCCAACATAGTTTGCTTTAGGTGATCCTAATCCTCTTGAACCAATAACTATGACATCAAATTTACTCTTGCTGGCAAATCCTACTATCGTATCTACGACATTTTTTGAGGAAGCAATTTTTTCATGAAATTCTATTCCGTGACGAGCTGCGCTAGTTTTGGCAAATTCTATGAATTTTTTTCCCTGTTTACTTAGTTGTGCACGGTATGATTTTATGTTTATTTCATATGATGGTGGAAATTCTGGCAATACATGAATTCCTGTGATTATTCCTTGTGATTGTCTTGCAAGAGATATGGCCTGATTTAATCCACGTATAGAGTTTGCAGAGCCATCTATCCCAACAAGTATTTTTTTGTATCTATTTTGAAGCATAATGACACATATTATTTGCTAAATAATAGTATGAACATGAATCTCAATATTGAAATTAACTATATAATTAAATTAAAAGACAAACTAACAACGCTTTATTTCACTAATATATGAGTTGCAAACGTCCAATGTCTTGATTATTATTTGGAATATTACTTTAATGAATTCTTGTAAATTTAGAAGGGCCAAAAACCATCATCTACAACTTCTCCATAAAAAGATCTGACGATTTTAAGACAAATTGGTAATGGAAAAAATCCATGTATCAATTAACATATGTCTTAAACATAGCATACAATATATCATCTGAATTCAAAGAAATATACAGACGTCTAAAATGACATCTTTTTAGAAACTTTATACTAGTCATAATAATTAATTTGGTAATTTTTAGATGGTGTTTTAATTGATATTTTTCCCACAACGAGGACATCTTTTCACCATCTCAAGTTTAGCATATGATTTTTGTATGTCTTTTGATGATAAAGCCAAGCATATATCCCATGGACTAACGACGATATCTTTGTAGATTACATATGGGTATTACATCATATCCATTACTGAACAAAGTTTGTCAGGTGAGAGATCTTCTGTAATGACTTTGATATGATCAAATGTGAATTTGTTAATTGGGACATCCGGTAAATTATCAATATCCTTTTGATATTTTGTAATTCGTGAGAGTCCTTCAAGAATCGTTCTGTCACTGATAAACTGGTTCAATAGTAACAGCAAAAGTTGTACCTAAAGATATGGTTGTGATTACGGTAGAGTCCGTAGTCTAACATTTTACATTCTTTTCTGGCAAAAATCGTGAAATATTTCTTTTAGTAATTGTTCTGTAAACAAGGACCATTTCATTCCCAATCCATGTTATACTATAAAGTGGTGCAGTGACCATTCTGTTCGGTGGTCTGACTTGATTCCTGTTACCTGCATGTAATCTTCTAATGTTTTGATACATCTTTTCAGGTCATATTTTCCCTTCATAAACATAACATTGTCTTTTATGATTAATTTTACTGATTCTACTATCATGTTAATTTCTGTTGTCGTCATATCATTTCCAATTGTCTGATGGTCTTTGTCTTTTCTTTTGTAATAACATGTGATTTTCTTTTTATAACTGATGGAACCAAGTACTTCTATGACGTGTCTTTGCCAATCATGATTAATAAATTAGGATCTTCTCATAGAGTAATCTATTTTGATTTTCAAAAGTGAGAGTCATAGAATTTCCTAAATAATCTGTTGGTGTTTACAGAGTTGTAAAAAACATGGGAAAGTGGTGTCTTAACTGTGGCAAAGTTATGAAAGAACCAGAGTTGACTCACTGTTCTGATGAATGCCTCATGAAATATGTGAAAAAAAGCAAGTCAAGATGAAAAAATGGTAATGATGTAGAGTCTTGTGATGAGTAATCAAATCCTTGGAAATGATTTTTTTAAAATTATCTATGCTGTTCAAATAAATTACAATTTTATATTCATACTAAACTAAAAAATATCGTGATATAGTGTAATACATTGTTGCAGTTTTTTCCAATCTTGAAATTCTAATAAATGATTTTAAATCTAATTGAACAATCCCATGCATGGTAAAAATCACACACAATAAACGAGGACACACTACAAGCATTTTGCAGATAACATATTTGAATACCAAGATAACTTGGCTAAAAACGGAGTAAAGATAGATACCCCTGATTTTTACAATGACGCATTCAAGAAATTCTACAATTCTGTAAGTTCTTCATATTCAAACCAAGCAAGAATAGCTGAAACCGCGCTTAATGTAATGGAGCAAAATCTAAAACTACTTAATGGAAACATGGGGGTTTTTACCGATCTGATGTCATCATTTTATTCATGGTGGACTTTAACGAAAAACTAGAATGAGTTATTTTTTACCAATTTCGGAAAAGTTTCAAAAAAACCTCCGAATAGATAGGAATAATCGATAAAATTATCGGAAACTCTCGGAGAATTTCACCGAATTGATAAATTATTACTCCGAATTGATACCGAAAAGAAAACTGTCGAAACTGAATTGATAAAAAATATCAGAAACACAGTTGTTTCAAACCGCTTTTCCATATCTGTATTCGTTTTAGATGTTATCACTTTTTCCATTTTTGTAATGGTTGTATAGCTACAATCCTCCTCTGAAAAATGGTTGAATCACTAAAACACTAGGCCATAGGTATTTGTATATTTAGTCCAACTCATCCAGGTACACTTCCTCGTTTTCTGAAGGGCCAATCACAATTTGCTCAAAACTGGTACCCTTACACTGTGGACATTCTGTGATTATTGTGACTCCTGCCTTTTTAGAGAACACATTACCACAAGACTTACAGACTCTCAATTCATCCAATGTTGCCATAAAAGAACAAGTGCGCAATCCCTATTTTACATATTGCAAAAATTCAACTCTGGAATCTATACGTTTAGTGTAAGGTATTGGCAATACATTCTATGAATTCTGAACCATTTATGGTGACATATTATGTTACATACAAGTAAGTACAGCCCTCAAAGATGATCTATTCAGAAAATATGATATCTATGAAAAGTCCAGATCTTGGACACGAAGGACATAATATTGCAATGACACTTACCCCCAGGTGACGAGTTTTATCGAGGTAGGGTACATTTGTTGCCTCTGAGTCAGTACAATTTGTATCATTGACAGGACCCAGAGATCCTGTCAATAATAAGGGAGCCAACATGGACCATTGATGAAAAGACAAAGTATGCATTCACCTTCATCAGGGCAGACAAAACAAGCAGTACCTGAGAATTTTCTGGAAATGGAATAGCATTTCATACCATGAAAGACACTCCATTTACCATTCATACACTATTACTCTGGAATCAATTGACAAGTAATCCTCTTTTTTATTTTTTTAATGGTTTTTTTGTATGTTTAATTAAATTCTATAAAACATGACTAATTTTTTAAAACCA
This sequence comes from Nitrosopumilus sp., assembly GCA_029862745.1. Lineage (NCBI taxonomy): Archaea > Thermoproteati > Nitrososphaerota > Nitrososphaeria > Nitrosopumilales > Nitrosopumilaceae > Nitrosopumilus > Candidatus Nitrosopumilus sp. Next base: position 21,008 of record JAOTWS010000009.1, read on the forward strand.
GTAAAAGCATTATTTCTTCATCATACTTTTTCTCACCATTGAAAATCGAATATCCCTAATTTCATTTATTATGGTAGATACTTTTTCATTCATCTCATACATATCTAATCAATCTTTTTTTGTGCTTTAGGTTACATATCTGTACTACAATATACTCATGAAAATTATTTATATTATGATTGTTGTGATTTTTATTTTTAATAATTAAGATATATTATCAATTAGATGAGTGAGAATAGTGAATGTAGATGCATTTGATGTTGCATTCTTACATTAAATGGATTATTTTGTAATCATCACAGGACAGTGAATTTTTTGGCTGACCCCGTGAGCAACACTGCCAAGAATCATCTTATCAAATCCAGCTCTTCCATGTGAGCCCATTACAACTAGATCAATTTTATGTGATTTTGCAAAAGATGCTATTTGGTCTGTTATGCGTACGGTAGGAATTATCTTAAAGTTTATTGGAACGCCTGTCTTCTTTTTTGTAGGTTCTATCATTGTTGAGATATTTTCCCGTGCTGCCTTTTCTTCTTTTTTTAGTACTGCCTTGGCGTAACGTGAATCATAGTACCATACACCACGATATTCAGGTTTGGCAAGACATGTGAGAACAGTTAACTTTGAATCATATTTTTGTGCAATATCTAGTGCAATCTTGAATGCATGAAGTGAATATTTTGAACCATCATATGGCACCATGATATTTCTAAAAAGCATGAATATCGACACATTATGAACTATTAAAAACAGATGGTATGCTTATCAAAGATGAAAATAGTTAACAAAAAAACCATCTGATTGTACCGAATTAATTTTTGATTCTGGGCATGAATTTTTACTATGATATCGTATCTTATGTTTACTTGAGATCATAAAAAAATAATACTAATAAGAAAAATAAACTCCATTATTGTTGATGAATGATTATTTTGTTATTGGAAGCCCTGCCTCTAAAAATCTAGCAAAAAAGATTGCAAAAAAACTACAAACAAGATATCTAAAAACAACATTGAGAGTTTTCGCTGATGGAGAAAGTAAACTCACCATTTCAGGACATATAAACAATGGAACAATCATTGTCGTATCTTCCATGGGCCCACCTGTGGATTCCCATCTTATTCAAACTCTATCCTTAATTTCAAAGTCTCGCGAAATGTCTTCAAACGTGATTGCTGTAGTACCATATATGGGATATGCCAAACAAGACAAAGAGTTTCTCAAGGGAGAAATCGTAACAATTTCAGTTATTGCAAAATTGTTCAAAGCAGCTGGCGCAACACGATTAATCGTAGTTGATTTTCACAGTCCAAAGGCGCTTAGTTTTTTTAAATTACCTACAAAAAATATTTCTGTTGTTTACTTATTTGCAGAGTACTTCAAAAAATATAAACTGAAAAACCCACTTGTGATATCCCCTGACCTATTTTGGAAATCCAATGCAGAAAAATTTGCAAAACATATCAACGCAACAGCTGTTGCCATAAATAAACAAAGAAATAGGAAGACAGGAAAATTAGTCATCAAACCACCTTTCCCAAAATTTTCCAAAGGGCAAGACATAATATTCTTTGATGACATGGTGTCTACGGGCAGAAGTATTCTAAGGATAATTCAATCTCTTAATAAAGAAAATTTCAGAAAGTTGTACGTAGTATGCACACATCCTGTTTTTGTGGGAGATGCAGAAAAAAAGATCAAAAAAGCAGGAGTTGCAGAAATCATAGGAACAAACTCTATTGAAGGGAAATTTTCAAAAATTGATTTATCATATATTATTTCTAAAACCATCCTGGATTGGAAATAATAATTTTTTTGTAACATTTAGTTTCTAATCATCTGTCAATTACAAAGGTTCTTTCCACTACTGGGGATTCAGTTATTGTGTGAATTAACATATCGGATTTTTTACCCACGCCTAACGGAGATTGCGTAGAAAGAATGTATTTTACTCTATCGAGTTTGTGGGGTTTTTCAGAATAAACTGTAAACAACAATTCTCCCTTCTCTACAGGATCCCCATTTTTTTTGTTAAACACAATTCCTGCACCTTTGTCTTTTGGAGCACCTGCTGCACGTCCTATTTCTACGATAATTCTATTTTCCATCCATAGGACTTGTCCAGGTTTTTCAGAACGGATAACCAACGAGTATTTTCCAATTTGGATGTCTTCTGGAAGTATTGACGGATTACCACCTTGAGCCTTGATTATTTCTCGCATTTTTTGTTCTGCCTTGCCGGATTCAAGTATTTTTTTTGCAAGCGAGTAGCCGTCTTTTTCTCCCAATAATTCAAATATACTTCCAGAAATATGACATGCTTTGTCGATTAGATCAGGAACGCATTTTTGATTCATTAAAACCTCAAGTGCCTCTTTTGCTTCAAGTGCCGGACCAACGGTATTTCCTATTGGCTGTTCACCAAAAGTTACTATACAATGAGTATGAATTCCTAATCTACGACCAAGCTCCATAATGTCTCTTGCTAGAAGATCTGCCTCTCCTGTTGTTTTCATTTTTGCACCTCTTCCAGTTGGAATATCAATAACAAGATGAGTTGCACCAACTGCTTTCTTTTTACTCATGATGGATGGCAAAAGCAACGGATCTATATGAAGAGAAAATTCTGTTTTCACAAATATGTCATCAGCAGGAGCTAATTCGATTGCACCACCCCATACAATGCATCCATTTGATTTTTTTAGTATCTGCAACATTTTATTTGTAGTGGATTCTACAGGCATCAAAACTTCTGCACGGTCTGCAGTTCCCGCTGCTGAAGTAATGGCTCTGGAAGATGTTTTTGGAATAGTAAACCCTTTTGATGCGATTATAGGAACTACCAATAATGTTGTTTTGTCTCCTGGAACCCCTCCAATACTGTGTTTGTCTACAATGATTTCCTTATCAATTTTGAGGGTTTTACCTGTATCCACCATTGAACGGGACAAGCTTGTTGCCTCATCTAGATCTATTTTGTCTATATGTAATGCAGTTACAAATGCCGAAATTTCGTTTTGATTGAGATTACCATCAACCAAATCCTTTACAATTTCATGTATTTCTGAATACAGTAATTTTTTCCCTGAAAGTTTGTTTCGGATAAATTGAAGTGATTTTGGAAATGGGGCAATGTCTACATCCACTATGGAATTTTGCTTTAAGGAAAGTATTTTTCTAACTTCTTCTGTTACGCCTAGGAATCCCCTTTCAATAGTTGTAGATATGTTGACTATTGCAGTGATTTTCTTTTTTGCTTGAATGGTTACACGCTCAGAGGCATTGATGTTCAATTCATCAGCATCATTGTCATTCAAAAACACGAATGGTTTACCGCCTGAATCAATGTTTAGAATTTTTACTTTTAGTTGCATTATGTGCTATTTTGATATGGAATTGTCTTTTATAACATTGATGAAATATGGTTTTCATTATCCTGTTTAAACTAGTTTTCTAAATAATGGCTAAAACCATTAATTTTCACTGACCAACAAAACATTAAACCAAATTTTGTGGTCTTTGAATGGATCAAAAAACTCTATTAGAGGTTTGAGATTTGCATTAGGGGTTGTAAAACAATCAGGATCATCAGTCAGTGGGTTGAATGCATGCTCTCCTTTAATGTTTATGAAATCTCATCACTCATAATAAATAAAATAAAACAAAGAAGTGATGAGATAGTCAAGCAAGCAGAAGAAATATCACAAAAACAAGGTATAGTTTTTCGGTGTGTTTAAAGAAGTCAGCAGCAATGTTGAAAAAACAATTGTCACTTATTCTAAAAACCATGATGTGGATATGATTGTAATAGGTTCTCAAAGTCCAGATCCGGAACTTGAAATATTTTTAGGCAGTGTTGCCAATCATGTTATCAACAAATCAAAAATTCCCGTAACAAAAGTGAAATAATTAATTTTAATTCAAGATAATAAAATAGTATAAATCAGGCAGTTGATTATCACGGATTACATTTTTAATCAATAAAACATAATTCAAGACATGGTAAAAATATCAGGATCTGTGTGCATAAATTACCCAACGCGTTTTCTAGACAAGGCGGATGACCATTAGACACAATTGTTCGCATTGTGGTTTTGAAAATAACGAGAAAGTATCAAACTAACAACAATCTTCAAAAAATATCCTTCATCTATTTAATGAAAACTAGAGGTATTTTTGATTATTATTTTATTTTCATTTATAATTGATCATTTTTTTATATTGAAATTTGCTGTATTGGTTCAAAATTATTGCTCAGTCTAAAACGACATGGCTGTTGACAGAATTTATACCAAATAAACACTTATCTCACTATTGCGTCAAATATTTCAGTTAAAACTAATTTTGCATTTTTTTCAGGATCCAAAATAGTGTCAATTGTAATGTGTTTTCCTTTTACAGGTTCGTAGATTTTTTTCATTTTTTAATAAACTTCAACACTTGCATCAGAATAGTCATTTTTCCGTTCTTTTAGGCGAGAAATGATGATATTTTCAGGACACATGTATTCTATTACAAAAAAATCTCCTCTGAAAAAAGGATCAAAAATAACGATAAAAGATCACATGTTAAAATTCAAATCTGATTTTCATAAATAATCTTTATTTTGACATTATCTAATTCTCTTTGATTAATTTTTCTAATAGATACTGTTATGTTATTTACCATGTTTTTTTTTCTGTCTGAGTGCGTGGTATTATTCTTTTAAAAAATTATCCCTGAAAATCCCTTTTTGAATGTACAATATCATTGGTTGTTTCAATGAAGATTTAATTTGTAATAGAAAAATATTGTAAGTAGAATTTTTGTATGATTTATGATTCCCAAAAGTGATAATTACCTATCTGTTTAATGTCAAAACTCATTTAAATATAGAAGTGCAGAAAGAAACAGTACTTTATGAAAGATTACCAAATCACAAGGTAAGATGTTTGGCATGTGCCAGGTATTGTGAGCTTGGTGAGGATCAAATTGGATTATGTGGGATTAGAGGGAATAAGGATGGAAAACTTGTTCTTTACGTCTATGGAAAGGTTGCTGCAGCACATATTGATCCAATCGAGAAAAAACCTGCAACTCATTTCATGCCGGGAAGCAAGGTTTTCTCAGTTGGTACAACTGGTTGCAATTGGCTGTGCAAATATTGTATCAACTTTGACCTCAGTCAAAGAAGGAAAATCGAAGGAGTAGATATCACTCCCAAGGAAGTTGTAGACATGACACTTCAAAGAGGATGTCAGGGAATTGCATATACATACAACGAGCCTAGTATATTTTTAGAATATGCAAGAGACTGCGGGATCTTGGCAAGAAAGAAAGGATTGTTTAACATTTTTGTTTCAAACGGATATGGTACACCAGAATCAGTCTCAATGATGAATGAATTCCTGGATAGCATAACTGTTGACTTTAAAGGAAATGGGGAGGAAAAATTTCTCAGAAAATATGTGGGGATACCTAATTCTCAACCCATCTTTGATACGTTAATTGAAATTCGAGATAAAACAAAAATTCATGTTGAAATTACGGATTTGGTAGTTCCTCAAGTTGGAGACAACCGGGAACATGCAAAAAAACTTTGCAAGTTTGTGTATGATGAATTTGGACCAGATATACCCATTAATTTCTTACAGTTTCATCCTTCATACAAGATGATGGAGTTTGAGGCTACCCCTGTTCAAACTTTGGAGAAACATCATGAAATTGCAAAGAAAGAAGGTTTGAGATATGCATATGTCGGCAATGTTCCAGGACATCCATTGGAGCACACCTATTGTCATGAATGTAAAAAAATTGCTGTCAGGAGATACAACTTTGACATTCTAGAATGGAACCTTGATGAGAATAATCAATGCAAATACTGTGGAACTAAAATTCCAATCATTGGAAAACTAAACTCAATATACAAAGAAAGACGATTTGAGTTTGTGTTTTAATTGTCTTAAATTTCTTTATTTTTTTGCTTTGAATTAAAAATTAAAAATAGGCTCAGTGTTTTTCAAATATGGCAACTTTGAACTAGTTTATCTAGTATTACTCTTATTTGAAAATATGGATCCCCAATCGCAAAAAAAGATTGATGATATTATGATTGAGACAAACGAAAAAGTGTCTGCAATTGTAAATGAAATCAGAGACATTAGATTTTCAAAAATGGACGAAGATGAAAAACAAATAAAATGCGATAAATTAAGAGAAGAATTTGAAAAAATCATGATTGAAGAGGAGAAGAAAATAGAAAAAGTGATGGAAGAATTCAAATGAAAATTGATGAAATAGATCCAGATTACGAGACAGTTAAGGTAGACCAAATTGGAATTCTTGATTCACAAACAGGCGCAGTATTGCTCAAAGATGGAAGAGTTGAATTTGTAATGTCTGGTTTTTCATCAGAAGTTGCAAAGATTATTTCTGATTTTGCTAATGGGAAACGTGACGATCCTCCAACAATTTATCGCCTGGTTGAACAAATTTGTGAGGAAAATGAAATCTTTCTAGTCAAAGTCAAAATCTATGAAAGTGGGGGAATTTTCAGGGCAAATCTGTATTTTACTGGAAAAAAAGATATGGTATTTAGAAATTTCAGGGCATCAGATGCTATTGCGTTGGCGACTTACTACAACATTCCCATTCTGGTAAGAAAATCCATGTTGAAAAATATTGAAAAAAACTGAATCTCTAGAGTAAAAGATTAATCTCTTCAAAATTAATCTAATCTACAACTTCTAGAAAAGTTTTCATTTACAAAGCAGATGGAAGACAGATCCAATTCAATGAAAACAAGATTTAGTACATGTATTGGAAATGGAGCAAGTAAGCAAACTGCAAAACGAATTCTAAAAAAGTCAAATCCAAAGTTTATCTAGATATGACTCCAAATAACATTTACAAACAAGTCCTTTGTGCTATTTCTGAAGAAAAAGATCTCAAAGCATTACACCAAAAATACCAATTAAAGGATGCAATTATAAGAATGGATTATACATCTTTGCATTTTGAAAAGTATGGTGATTTCACACAATATGTAATACAACATTTCAAGTCTGGTGTAGATCATCATTTTGCTGGAGTTTCGTTTGAAATGATGGGTGATGATGAAAATACAGAGGAGCCTTCCAGAATCTGTTTTAATCCACGTCCTATTATCTCCATGATCCATACCTGCTCACGAAATAACACCTTCTTGAATTTATGAAGTGATAACTCTTAGAAATGAAAACTGTTTTTTAATTTAGCATGATCTGTTAATATGTTAGATTATAACCCCCCTAGATGTTTTTAGAATAAAATCAAAAGATGGTTGGTCATGAAAGAGATTATTTTTACAAAGCGCACTATTCTTCTGTTGATGACCGGTATTGGACTGGTTCTTTTTTGGAGAGGAATATGGGAAGTATCTGCAAAATTATTTTCAGATGAGATAAGCTTGGTAGTTGGATTGATAATATTAATTTCAGTTGCAGTCTATGAAAGAAGACAAATTTTTCAGTTTTTTGGAAATGGAAGATGAATGATTCTCAGAGAGTAAAATAGAATCAAAAAGATTAGATCTCTTTAGTTAGTAATTATCATTTTTTATCAGTTTACATCAAAAATAAATTTAGTCATACCAGAACTGAAAATCAAGTAAATGTACTTTATTTGGTTTCAGTAGACAGTAATCAGTCATGAGTTCAAAAGATATGCGGGATGAGAAATTTTTAATTGTGGCATTCCCAAGTTTGGGGTTGGTAGGATCTTTTGCGACATCTTACCTGATGACTCAATTACAGATGAAAGATATAGGAGAACTAGAAATTACAAAGATTTCTCCTGCATACAGAATTAGTCAGGGGGAAATCTTTGGACCAGTTCGAATCTACAATAAAGATAACATTTATTCCATTTTAGAAGATATTCCGTTGAATCCAATTGCAGCATATGATTTAATAATAAAATCACTAGAATTTGCTAAAACAAATAACATTAAAAAAATAATTATTCCGCGTGGATTGGAGGTGGGTGAGGACTTCAAAGAGGAGTCTATTTCATATGGTCTGGCAGTCAACAAGAATTCTAAATCACTTTTGAGCGAATATAACTTACCACTTATTCCTGGAGCAACAGTTCTAGGTGTTGATGCAAGTATTATTTCTGCATTAAAGAATTCAGATACAGCAAGTATTGTTTTGTATACTACTTGCAGAATGATGATACCTGATGACGATGCCATAATAAAATCTATTAAGACACTTGCAGAAATCATCAAGGCTAAAGTAGAAATTGAAAAATTTGAGGAAATACTTGAAAAAATAGGCAAGAAGAATCAAAAAATGGTAGAAGAAACTAAAAAATATTTTGAGAATGCATCAGGAACACCTGCATCAATGCCGCCAGCAGGAATTGCATGATTAACAAAAATTAAAATGATTTTTTGGATTTTATTGGATTAGTTACTTGATGGTGGGAAATGATAATTTTACTGTCATGCTGATTCACACATTAGGATGTTGGAAAATCTGATGATTAATTTTCATGTCTAAATAGTATTGAATACCAAAATATTTTAAAAAAATTAAATTATTTTTCTGGCTTTTTGAGCTTTTTTGATATTTTCTTTTCTGGCTTTTTGCTGCTTCTTGGTAGGTTTGTCCTTTTCAGGAATATTCTTTCTAGGTTTTGCATGGAAGATATTGCCTTTGTATTTTTTAATTGGTCCTCTTAGATTACTTAGTATTTTTTTGATTTTAATATCATTTGACTTTAAATGACCATTTTCAACATATGCATCATTTTTGTGAATTAGCCAACAGTGCGTTGCCCAACTACCACTAGATCTTTTTCCCGTAATTCTTTGTGTATGACCAGTTCTGCCAATATCATGAGTACGAAAAGTGTCAAATTCGGATTTTGGACGAACCACTATTCTATAATATTTACCATGAGGCCCCATTCCAGGTTTTTTTCTGGATCGTCCTTCAGGTTGACTTAACTCTCGTTGATGAGAAGTCATGCTTTGCCATTTTTGCTGTGCTTTTTTTACATTTTCTTTAGCAGCTTGAATTTGTTTTGCAGTTGCCACTATGTCGTTGTAATAACATTGTATTTAATATGAGAATCTAAATGTCAGTTTTGATTATAAAAAAGGATTTCAGAATACTCTTTGTTTTTTCTTTTGTTACAGTATATGATTTATGTGAATAATTAAAATTATTTTACTATTGAATGCCTTGAATTGCCTTTATGCTATTTTTTGTTGAATCTAGAATTTCTTGATATGAAAAAGGACATTAAATAAACAAAATGAATATCACAAATCAGAATCAACATAAAGTACAAATCTGTTTTTCGATATAGCGCTCTCAATTAATACTTAAAATAATGACAAGGAGAAAAAAGAGTTATGCCATTTGATGGTTCTAAATATTCTGAAAAAGCATTTGAAAAGGAATTGGAGATTGCAGAAAGGTTTGAATCAAAAATTACAGCAATGACCGTCATACAGTCAAAAACAACTGCTAAATTCTAAAAAGGAAGACCCGAGATAAAAATTCTAAAAAACAGAATGGTCATTACATCAAAATCAATTGGCATTTAGATAAAACAAAGACATTAGTCAAAGGAATAAGTTTTTTTGCAAAAGTGGTTTTACGAACATCGTACAACTCATAAACAATTATCATCATCCATAAGTTAGATATTTTTTGGTTGTTCATAGTCTTTTTTTACAACAAGTATGTCGAATCCCTCGTCCTTTGTAGGGGTCTCAAGATCCTTTAATTGTCTATTAATTGCAACCAATGGAAATTGTTCATTTCTCCTCATCCTCCTTTGATGGAGTAATCCAATAGATGTATTCATAAAAATTCCAATCATTTTAGCATTGTATTTTTTTGCCATATCGATATGCATTTTTCGAATATCTAGTGTAAGATTAGTATCATCAACAACTATGCTCTTACCTTGCTTAAGACATTGTTCAATGTAGTTCATCTCCTTTTTTCTATTGTTGTCAAAATAATAAAGTCGTATTTCTTCATGATCAAAATTTGCTTTAACATAGGTGGTTTTACCACTTAATGCAACACCAATCATCAATACATAATCCATTTACATCATTTGTTAGACCAACTAATTACCGATTTTTAATGAATTAGAAAACATTTCTACACGACATATACATAATGATGACAAACTAATTATCACATCTTGAAATACTTTTTCCTATTCCATATCCATTCCAGGCATTCCCCCTGGCGATGGTGGCATTGCAGAGCCTCTTGATGATGATGCAACTATATTATCAATTCGTAATATCATGTTTGCAGTCTCAGTAGCTGCTTTTATTATTTGCTCTTTGACCTTGACTGGTTCCATAATTTTCAGTTTCTCAAAATCTGCAACAGTTCCATTAATTACATCAACACCGGTATGTTTTTCACCATTACTTTGTTTTGATCTCAATTGTGTAATAGTATCAATAGGATTCATTCCAGCGTTTCTTGCAAGTGCAAGAGGAATAGATTCCATGGCATCTGCAAACTTTTCAACTGCAAGCTGATCCCTCCCAGAAAGCGACTTTGACCAGTCTCTGAGTTTTAGAGCAATGAAAGCCTCAGGAGCACCGCCACCATAGACGATCTTTGGTTTTTCAATTACATCCTTTACAACCATCAAGGCATCATGCATAGACCTGTCTGCCTCATCTATCACTCTTTGGGTGCCACCTCGTAACAATATGCTAATTGCCTTTGGATTCTTGCATCCTTCAATGAATACCCAGTTATCCTCTTCGACTCTTTTTTCCTCCACATTTTCTGCCAAACCAAGATCTACATCATTAAGATCATCTACCCTTCCGACTATTCTGCCATCAGTAGCTTTGGCAAGCTTTGTCATATCACTTTCCTTGATTCTTCTGACTGCAAGCATTCCTTCTTTACTCAAATAATGCTGAACGAAATCATCTATTCCCTTTTGGCACAAGACAACATTGGCCCCAGTTGATTTTATCTTGTTTACCATGTCTTTGAGCATCTGATTTTCTTCTTCCATGAATGACTTTATCTGATTGGGGTTAGAGATGTTCAACTTTGCTTCAAACTCGGTCTTTTTAATCTCAAGTGCCTCACTTATCAGGGCAATCTTTGCATTCTCAATTCTTCGTGGCATGCCACTATGAACGATTTCCTTGTCAAGGATTATACCACTTACCAATTCACTGTCAGAAATTGAGCCGCCTGTCTTTTTTTCTATTTTTATGTTATCCAGATTGACTTTGAATGAATTATTTTTTTCTTCAATCACTTTTAATGTAGCATCAACTATCAATTTAGCAAGATCAGTTGCCTCAATTGATACAAGTTTTGTCTGCATTGATGTGTTTGCAATCTTCTCAAGGATCTCTTTATTTTTTGATTCGATGTTTATTGTGATTTCAGACAAAAATTCAATTGCTTTTTTTGAAGCTTTTTTGTAACCTTCGGCAATTATCACAGGATGAATTTCATCATCAATTAATGATTCTGCTTTTTCAAGCAGAGCGCCTGCAAGAACAACTGCAGATGTTGTACCATCTCCTACTTCACTGTCAGTAGCTTTCGCTACCTCCACCATCATCTTTGCAGCAGGATGTTGCACCTCGATCTCTTTCAGAATGGTTGCACCATCATTTGTAATTGTAATATCTCCAAGAGAGTCTACAAGCATCTTGTCCATTCCTCTTGGACCAAGACTTGTCTGGATTATCTCGGCAATAAGCTTTGCAGCTCTGATGTTATTTCTTTGAGCATCACGTCCACGTGATTGTCTTGTTCCTTCTTTAAGCAAAATTATAGGAACACCCTCTGGTGTAGTTCCAACTTGAGACATTATATTTCCTGATTTTGTTTTGATGTATTTATTGTTATGATATAATTTTCATTTTTGAAATCATATTATTTTGATTGCAAAACAAAAACTTGTACTTTTTTATTAAAATTAGACAATTGGGAGATAAAACCAAATTTGAAAATCTGCAAAAAACATTAATCTATTTTTTAGCATACCGTTACTATGAGTAATGAAAACAACGAGAAAGAGAGAAAAGAGATTGTACCATTTTGGCGTTCTGGATTTGGTGAACTAGACAAAGTCTTTGACAACTTTAAGCGAGACTTTGAACATGCATTTGCTCCTGCTTTTACAGCAAAACCTCTCCATCTATTTGACGCTACAACTACATGTGATTTGGTAGATGAGGGAGACAAGTTTGTAGTTACTGCAGATATGCCTAGAATAAAGAAAGAAGAGGTCAATCTTAATGTTGGTGATGACTATATTGACATTTCAGCAGAACACAAGGAATCTGATGAAGAAAAGAAGAAAAAATACATCAGAAAAGAACATAGCGAGATATCAATTCATCGAAGGTTGTCTCTTCCTCAAAGAGTAAAGTCATCTGATGTCAAGGCCAAACTCAACAATGGAATACTCACAGTTGAGATTCCAAAGGAAAAACCAACTCCTCAACCAAAGACTACAAAGATTCAGATAGAATAAAAATTCTATCTATATTTTTTACATTACAAATACCAAAAAACTTCTTTAGATCTGAATCATACACATAATTTAGATAAAAAAACTAGTCATTAGATAATACCAAATAATTTCTTAGAATGTCTACACTAAAGTAATTCAAACTATTGGTTCAATCACTGACTTACAGCATTCATCTAATAATTCAGCATAACGCTTTGCATCATATTCTATTAGATTTTTTTTATTATCATGTTGTCTTGTAAGTTCTATTGGCGTTACTCGCTTTGATTTCTTTCTAGAATAATCATTGATGATATATCGTATTTTTTGACCCTGTACTATCTCTTGTTTTCCTTCCCATTTTAGCTGATTTACTGCATCAGCCTGGATAGTGTTGCTGATGTAGGTTCCAGTTGATCTTGTTATTTTGTTGGTAAATACTAGCTGCTCTAATGGAACTTCATATTGGAATAACTCTTTTTCATGCCTGTTCTGGATTAATTTTGCCTCAGATATGGCCATTTTTAGTTCTGCAATAGTCTTGCAGGATGAAAACACCTGCAATATCTCCATCTGACATTTTTTGAAGAATACAGGAGTATCTCGTCTCCTTGATTCGATTCCTCTTATTTTGATGGAACCATCTGTTTTGGCGCCAAAGTATCTGTTTGGAACTGGGATAATTTTATTTTGTTTTGATGGCAAAAACACAATCCAGTTGTAAATATCAAGTGACATATCAAAGCCTGTCTCTTGTTCTATTGATTCTTGTAATTTTTGATAATCATTTCGTGTTGCATCTTTTTTGTAAAGCCATAATGAATCAACTATTCCGTGCAATACTTGAAAATGATTTGTTTCTGCAATCTTAATTGATTGTAGCAATAACTGCCGTGCAAATGAACAAACTGCCATATGAGCATCTATTCTTCCAAATTTTGCATTGTTAAATCCGAGATATCCAAAGGATGTAACCAGAATCCATTTTAGTGCCGCCTTTCTTGCCTTGTATGTTTCTAGTAATATCTCAGAGTCACTCTTTGTTGCATCAAAACTATCTATCAAATCAGTATACTTTTGTCTTTTTTCTAACAAAATATTGATTGATTGGGGTACAATTCCTTCTCTTTTGCAGATGTAATAATCAAGCTCAGGAACAATAATTTTTGAATCCAAATTACAACAGCATTTACAGTTTATTGTCTCAGCTGAGATATTCTTTTTTAGCATAATATTTCCAAAAAGTGATACAAAATCAAGTTCTGCTACATTTTCATACAGTCCAATCTTGGGTTCTAGTATCAATCCTCCTCTATCACCAATCAGTAAATCCATTCTTGACTTGAACTGTTCTGCAACAATTGGCTTCCAAGGAATTAATAATTTTCTTTTTGTTGCATTATAAAACTGGACAGAACTCATACACTTTCCAATTGATGCACGTGATGCAGTCTGCAACGGCAGACGACATGTTCTTGCTATTTCAAATAGTCCTTGTTCATTTTCATTTGACTGTTCATGCTCATAAAAAAAGCAGTTTGATGTATCTATGTGAATTCTGCCTAGAGTCTTGGCAGCAGTTGGCTTGTAGTATATTTGGCCATATGCAAAAAATGAGTTTCCTTTCCTTTTTTGAGTTAAAATAGGCATATTTTTCTCTCTTCCAAGTACTAGTTTTTCTGAGATTTCATTTACTTGTGCTCTGTGTATTAAATATGGAAAGTCCCAAGAATCTCCTTTCTGAGTTATTATCAAATCAGGATCTATTCTATGAATTATCTTGATGCATTTTTGAATCATCTTTTTTTCAGAATCTAGTTGAATTACTATTTCATTGATTTGAATTGATTCTATTTTATCTGAGAATTGTGCTAGTCTTTTTTTCTTTGCTTGATTATTGCTGTTATCTGTTGGTTTGATGACATTTACTTGTAGTATGACTTTGGAGAATTTTGGTAAAATATAGTCAGTATCATGAATCTTATCAAGTGTAATCCACTTGTTATTACAGTCTATCTTATATTTGCCTAATACAAACAGATCATTTTCATAAAGATATGTTTGCTCAGGTGGAATATCTACATTGTATAACCTATAGACTCCATATGGTTCTGATTGCTCAATCTTTTTTGCAACTGTAACAAGACTTTGTGAATTCTTTACTGTAATCTTTAGGACTTGCGATTTTCTCAGATCAGACACTTTCTCAAATCGATACACCAAAGAAAAACTTTTGACAAATGGTTTTATCATTGTGTTTGATAATATCCTTTCCAACTTTGACTGGTTATTTGATGCAACGTATAGTGATGGACTCCACTCTTTTTCTATCCTGTAAGTTTTCCTGTCTGCATCTTTAATCCAAAGTATTATCTTGTTGTTTATAGAATAGATATCAAAGAGCCATCCTGTGATGTTTTGATGAAAATCATTATTGATTTTGCTACTGGCATTACTAGTATCTTCTTTCTTAGTCATTATTTTTTGTTCTTTTCTTGTAATAGTAGAAATTCTATCATCTTTTGCTGTGTCAATACTAATGACATTAGCAGTGATTCTGTGGAATAATTATCTCCTTTGATGTTAATTGCATTGGTATATCCATAACAATCTTGAATCATTTTTTCAAACAATACCCTGTCTTCTTTTCTTAGTGTGTCTCCAAAGGACTTCCATGATTCAATCTCTTTTGCAAGCAGATCATCGTTTGGAAATAGGCTCAATTTTGTAGATTTCCTCCTCTTTTTTGCATAATCTCAGAGAGTTGTTTGTAGTGATGAAAAATCACTGACATGAGTAATGGATGTATCACAATTAGCTTGTGTACCATCATTCCTGATGAGATGTACAGTTTTGCAAAAGAGAACATGTCATCAAATGTCTTTTTGTCTTGTTTTGGAAGTTTTGATCTGAATTTTCTCCATCTCTTTTCTTCTTGAGATAAAGCAATGCGAAATGACGGAATAGTTCTACCCATTTGTTATTTTTACTCTCCTTTAGATGTGGTTGTTGTTATTGTTATAGATATTATCATCAATTGATGTTAATTGTGTAATAGTTTCTAGTTCTTTTCTATCTAGTGTGATCATTTGTTGATTTATTTTATTATAATTATTATTTGTGGTGATGTGAATTGACAGTGTGTTGTCATGTTCTGCTTTGATGTAAAGTTTCATCGAGAATAATCTATCTAAGAATTTTTCATATTGGTATGCTCTAGTATTTTTCTCCGTATTTTTATTTTCTAGTGAGACTATGACAAGACATTCTTTTTTTATTTGTTGCAATGACAAAATTATCTGCTTGATAATTAGTTTCATCTCTTGTTCCTCTAAATATGCAGAGTCTTTGTTTGTAAAAAAATACAATAAATCTGAAAGTATCACTATCTTGGTGTTGTACTGTCTAACTGCTTGTGCCAATTCGTTTGTTATCAAGTCTGCAAGCTGATAAACTGTAAATGCACGTGATGAAATGATATTTTGTAATACTTTATTTACATTCATTCCATATAGTTTTGCAAACTCTGTACACTGATAGATATCCGAACTGTTTGCACCATCAATTAATAGTGCATGTGAAGCATCAAATCCTCCATATCTTGCAGGCATCTGTGCCCTTACACATAATCTTTCTATAATCTTTTGAGTATGAACTCCTGAAATACAGGCTATCTGGTTAGTAGAAAGAAAGTGTAGAACAGAATCAATCTTTTGTATTCCTAGTGTGAGTTTTGGAATCGATGAGGCTTTTTGAAATATGGTTTTTTGAGATTTGGACTGATGGTAAATTAGTACTGATGAAGAGATTAGTGGCTGAATTTTTGGTCTTTTTTGTAATGTGTCACGTAATGGCATATCACAATATGGGCATGGTTCTGCAGTCACTCCACCACGAAAGTCAAGATCGCTATCTGATTCTTTGAGGATATTGTTGCAATTTTGACAATAGTATTGGAGTACAGTATGCTTCATTTTGTTTTATCGTTACATTTTGATTAATAGATCAGGGTAATCATAGGATAACCTATGCAAGGAGTTATTCTAAACGTGTATGGATGATAGTTTGATCATTGTATCTAGAATAAAATTAAGATTATTTGGAAACTTAATCCTGCCTTCTTATGTTATCGTAGAACTTTTTGATTCTGACATAGTTTTACAGCATGACCCAAAAAGTAACTCTGTATAGCATTCATGCTTTCTAGCATCATTACTAGTGTGTACGGAGGATAATTTTTAAAAAGATTAGTGCAAAAACAAGTATCATGATCTCTAAATCAACATGATCTTTGTAATATTGCATATCTATGTACAACACTTGTCTTTCAATCTAATTGCATTATGATTATAGATTCTTTTGTTGGAAAAGTGTTTGATCTATGGTTAATGTATACAGAACCTGTAATTTATATCAAATTCCACTGATTTCATCTTTGTTGCCTAGACAAGTAAGAATGACTAAAAATGGAATTTTGTGTGAAATTAATGAAAAACGAGTCTATATGGATCCAAAAAACAGTGATCCTGCTGGAATTAATTTTGTTTCACATGCTCATATTGATCATCTTCCTTCAAAAAATGGCGGAACAATTCTGTCCTCAATTGAGACAAACGAAATAGCTAATCTACGTGGATTTAAAATGGAAAATCATGTTGATTTCCTTGATGATTTTTCATTGATTGACAGCGGCCACATTCTTGGTGCAAAAGGACTTTTATTTGATGATATTTTTTACACTGGTGATATCTGCACTAGAGATCGTGGGTTTCTCAAAGGTGCAAAAATCCCAAAATGCAAAACTCTCATTACTGAATCTACGTTTGGTTTACCTGAATTTATTTTCCCTAAACTTGAAGATACTTTAAAGTACGTAAATGAGTTAATTTCTGAACTCTATGGTAAGGGCATTCCTGTAATCTTGATGGGATATCAATTAGGAAAAGCACAAACAATTACTCAGTTGTTTGGGCATTGGGGACCTCTCTATCTCCATGATTCTGTAAAAGATATGAATTTACTTCATCAGAGATTGGGAGTGCATCTAAATGATGGCCTTGGACATTCTGAAGCTGAGAAAAAGGGGCTACTTGATAAAAAGCCATGGATAATGGTCGCACCAATGCTATCTAGGAAAAATAAATTTGTTCAAGAAATGAAATCAAAATACGGTGCTGTAACAATTGGATTCAGTGGTTGGGCACAATCATCAAGATTTTCTTTTGGAAGAAGAACTGATTATTCAATTCCAATGAGTGATCATTGTGATTATAATGAACTTTTAGATATGGTTGTAGCTTCTGATGCAGAACAAGTATACACTATACATGGTTTTGTCAAAGAGTTTGCAGACGATTTAAGAAAAATAGGAATTAGTGCTCAACCCTTGCTTGAAAATTCTTTAGATGATTTTACTTAGAAAATTTACGGCATTCACAACTAGCAGCTAAACATGTCTCTGTATTTCTTATATGGTCATGCGAGAAATGTTTACACTTTTCATTTTTACATATTCTTCTTTGTGCTTCTTTTTGTACTACTGCTTGTGCAATCTGGTTTGCCTTATCTTTTGAGTACCCTTTTTTATCAATATAGAAATGAACAATTTGGTTGTATAGCAAATCTGGTTTGAACTGTTTTTCTAACATGAGAATGTCTGGTTAATCTGGTTCTACATTATATTAAAACTCATGCAGCAGAGAAGTATACTTTTATTTAAAAATTCAATAAAGTCTGATGCAACTAGAAAGACATATCTATATTATTTGAATAAATTTTTGAACTTTTATCATATCGAGGACTATGATTCCTTGGCATATATTGAAACGGAAATAATACAGATCATTGTTGAAGACCACAATGTACTTGAAGAAGGTAAAATCCACAAATTCTATTAACTTGACACTTACTGCCATCAAGGCATTTCTTGATTGCAATGATGATATTGATTTTAGATAGTTTGACGTATTGTGATAATAGCGCCTGACTACAATAACTACCAAAAAGTCTCCAAATCTCAAGCACTGTCCTGAGTGTGACAAGACAATCAGTGTAGGTGTGGATATCATAAAAAATCCAAATGACAAATGGATTCATCGTACTTGTTATGATGAACTAGAATGTGATAAAAAAAGACAAATAATATGGCAGGTGAGTTTTGGAATCTGGATGATAATTAGTAAAATCTTTAAAATTTAAGATATATTGATTTCTATGTATATTCTTAATTTTTGATCAGATCTAATATTGTGTTGATGGTTCTCTGATTCTAGCAATCTAGTTTTATTGCGAATATCAGTCATCTATAGATATTCTTGATCAATTAATTTAATATTTTTTATCCTATCAAATAGACATTCATCTGCACAGTGAGTAAGTTCAGAAACTGAACTATCCTATGATACGTTAATTCAAAACAAGAACAACATGACACTAAAAAATTAGGTGAGTCCTAAGTATCTCCATACATTATACATATTGAATAAACATGAGCACATACAACATACAACAACAAATCTCTGAGAACACAAAGATAAAACTCGGAGTAGTAGGTTGGTTGCCTTGCCTATAGCTGCTGCAATGTATTCTTCTGGAAGCATTGCATCAATAGAACAAGTGCCACAAATCCTCACCAACGGAGTATTTCCAATCGGATTTACATTGCTATCTTGGGGTATTGCAGTAAAACTGGCAATAAAATTGAGAAAGTAGAGTTCATCTGCTTTTATCAATTCTTTTTACTTTTCTATTTTCATCTAAAAGATACTGATGATTCCTCCGTTTACCTTTTAAACAAATTTTGTAAGTATTGATTAATGAAAATACAGGATATGAATGATGAAAAAAATCAATTCATGAAATTGCAATGCGGATGTGCTGTTGATAATTTTGAAGGTACTCTACTAACTGAGTGCACAGATCACATACAGGCAAATTTCATGAACTAAATTTTTTTAAAAAATTTATAGTGTAAGATTTGATCTTTTCTAATGTCCTGTAGGGGAATCTGCCACAGATACAAGGCTGAAAAACCAGCACTTCCTGCTACAAGATATGGTAATGGCCAAAAGCGATGTAACACATGTGATATGTTCATAGAGTGGGACGGCAATCACTGTCCGTGCTGTGGCAGCAACCTTAGAACAAAACCAAAAGGTACTGGATCAAGGCATCAACTGATGATCATACAACAGATAAAAAGAATCTAAGAGATTTTTTGCATAATATCAAGTGTAAAAATTATCATATTCAGGATTAATTGAAAAATAGGTCAAGATGGAGGTTTTTGATATAGCACATGCTCTGAGATTATCTTCAAGACCTATCAGTTTTGATCCCGTAGATAGTGTTACTTATTCAATATTGATAATTCACACACATGTGATTTATTTTTCATACTTATTTGAACAATCTATTAATTCTAAAACAGCATACATACAGTATGAGCAAAAAAACTGAATCTCAGTTAGACCATCAGGATGAAAAATTATCTATCTGCGATATTATGAAAGAAGACACATCTGAGGTGATCAAAAAAGTGGAGTCACAAGTACCCGTACTGTTCCAGAATTATTCTGATATTTATACGCAGTATCTTCATTCACTAGATGACATCTTTGGGACGTGCTACATTGCTGAAAAAGAATTCTTTGACAAACTTAACCTAGATCAGTCAATATTGAGGCAAATCAAAGAAAATTCCAAAATCATCAAAGAAAATTATTTCAAGAATATTGAAACGTCAACAAAATTCTTTGATCAATACACCAAGATGAGAATGGAAATGATAAAATCATTTGACACATACATGCACACTATTATGGAATCTTATGTCAAGACACTGTCACAGTTTAACAAGTATGTGGAAAAATCATAAATTCAACGCTGGTCAAAACAAGTTAGTATGTCTGAATTCTATATTAACCCCTGATGCAATGGTAATAATCTGCAGCATCATATGAATAAAAAAACCAAAACGACGTAACACAAGAATAATTTTTAAAATTAGAACTTCCTAATTAGGATAATCTAATTTTCGTATTGTTTTTAAATCCATTTTTACATATTACATTCTATGGAAAACAAGATCTGTAAAATTTGCAATTCTAAACTTGAAGTGGAAAGAGTATGCAAAGTGTGTGAAGAGCCAACAAGATTATTCTGCCACACTTGTGGGATGATGGCAGAAAAAAGAATGCATCCTGCATGTATGATATTGGATGTTAATTCAATGTTGGTGCAAACTCAGTCCCACTAAAATTATTTTTTTATAATTTGTTGACATCCTCTTTGTATTTGCTTTTGTGTTGTATGTACTATTCCACGATTCTATTTTTTTAGTATCTGTCTGCTGCCATTTTGATCGCAGCGTCTGTAAAAGTTGAAACGCTTTATTATAATATTTATTTAATTAGAATAAATGATTTTGATTACATGTAAGTAAAGACTATAACATAATAGTAATTTTCAAAGCATAATCATGAACATCTTGAAAAAATGTTTGCACTGCGGGGAGGGGAAATTTGTAAGCAAGTTTGAAAAATTATGTTCGTTCAAATATGCAAGCAAGATATCGTAAATTCATGATCTGTTATGATGATAACAAATCATAGAAAAATTATTTTATATATTAGATACATTTGATTATGATCTTGTAGGTGGTCATAACACTATTTATTGTCACTACTGACATGATAAATTTTTTCTAATATTGGAGTTTTATTTTATAAAACATCAAAATAATTGAAAAGTGAAAACATGATACATAATTTTATTATAAAAAACTAACGTACTCTGGTAATTTCTGAACGCAAAATGTCATATGCTTTTGATGCATTCATCTCATCAAGTACTATTATTATACTGTCTTGACTAAAATATGCATTAAGAAGCTCAATCCCTTCTGCATGTAAGACTTCTGCCACATAAGATACAATATCTGAACGATTCTGATTTTGTGGAATAGTAATTTTGATCTTTGCAAGTCCGGTACTAAATATATTTTCTCTGTTTGGATGATGCTCAAACATCTGACGAATCTCATCTATATCTTCGGTGAGAAATCTAAATGAATCAGACACTCTGAAGAATTCGTAATTGTCTGTAATCTTGGAAAATTGGTTTAAAATTGTTGTAGGATCCATTTCCTCAGAATCTTTTATTGAAAATTTTATATCTACAATCCCATCAGTCAACGCTAATCTGGCATTTTTTAAAACAGATTCTTCTTTTACTTCTTGTTTGGTCTCAAACGAATCGGCATATCTTTTGATTGCTACAACTATTGTGTTTAGGTTAACAGAATTTCCCAAGATTCGTTCTATTTCTGGTTGAATCTTTACTGCTAATGCTGTGAAATTTATCAAATCCATTTTCATACAATCATAAATTGATCGATTTCTTGTAATGATCTCCTTTACGATTTCTGGTATTGACATATTTCTCTTCCTCAAATACTGTAAAATTTTATCACATATAATAGCATTATGTAATAAAACTAATTATTAACGTAAATATTTATATAATGTAATGTATATTACATACACTAGGTGAATATGACAATGTTCTTTGATGACGAATTTGATAGAATCTTCAAGAGAATGTCCAACTCATTTATGAATTTGGATGATCTTTTAGATGATGCAAGAAATACTGGCTCTATTTCCGGTCCATATTATTATGGTTATACAATGACCATTGGACCAGATGGAAAGCCAATAGTAAAGGAGTATGGGAATGTAAAGCCAGGGTTACTTCCAGGCTCTGACACAAGAGATCCTGTAGTGGATACTGTTGTTGATGAAAAAGAAAAAACTGTGAAACTCATAGCAGAAATGCCAGGAGTTGAAAAATCAAACATCAATGTAACTATTGAAGAAAATATTGTAAAGATCAAGGCAGAACAGGACAAAAAGAAATACCATTCTCAAGTACCGTTACAAATTAAGGTTGATGAGAATTCTGTAAAAGCATCCTACAAAAATGGCATACTAGAAGTTACATTGAAGATTCTAGAAGAAGAAAAACCACGAGGCAAAAAGGTGGAGGTGGAATAGAACAACCTCTATTCTATTTTTTATAGGTGATAATTAAGATGAACGAAATTGAATTAAAAATTGATGAAATTCCACAACAACATGTAGGACGTGGAAGAGCCATAGTTGATCCTAAAATTATAGAGGATACAAACTGGAGTACTGGTCAGATTTTAGAATTAACATATAATAAAAAATCACATGTTAAACTTTGGCCTGGATCCCCCGAAGAATATGGTGCAGGAATAATCAAGATAGATGGAATTACAAGACAAAACATTGGAGCAGGGATAGGAGATAAAATAAAAATTAAAGATGTAGAGGCAGCAGATGCAAAGCAAATAATTCTATCTCCCACTGAAAAAATTCAAGCAGAGGGATTACAAGATTACATGATTCACAATTATCTTAATCATGTTTTTACTACAGGTGATACAATATCCCTTAACACTCAGATGGGAGGAAAGGTACAATTCATTGTTACCAGTACAGAACCATCAAAACCAGTTATTGTGACAGAACAAACTGTTTTCAAACTTGGTTCGATGACAAAGGCAGTAGATGCAACCATCCCAAGAATTACGTATGATGATCTTGGAGGTTTAAAAAATGAAGTACAGAAGATTCGCGAGATGGTAGAACTACCAATGAGGCATCCTGAACTATTTGAGAAAATTGGAGTTGAGGCACCAAAAGGTGTTTTACTTTATGGCCCTCCAGGTACAGGTAAGACCTTACTTGCTAAAGCTGTAGCAGGTGAAACTAATGCTAACTTTACATACTTAAGTGGACCTGAAATCATGGGCAAATACTATGGAGAAAGCGAGGAGAGAATCAGGGACATATTCAAGCAAGCAGAAGAGAACTCCCCAAGCATCATCTTCATTGATGAAATTGATTCCATTGCTCCAAAGAGAGAAGAAGTTACAGGAGAGGTGGAAAAAAGAATAGTGTCTCAATTATTGACATTAATGGATGGAATGAAGGCTAGAGGTAAAGTTGTAGTAATTGCAGCTACCAACAGGCCTGACTCTATAGATCCCGCATTAAGAAGACCAGGTAGATTTGACAGAGAGATTGAGATTGGAATTCCTGATGAGGAAGGGCGTAATGACATACTTGCAATCCACACAAGAGGAATGCCAATAGATGATAAAGTAAACTTGGATGATATTGCAAAAATAACCCATGGTTTTGTTGGAGCAGATCTTGAAATTCTTGCAAAAGAAGCTGCAATGAGATCATTGCGAAAGATACTACCTGACATTGATCTTGATCAAGACAAAATTTCTTCAGAGATTCTTCAAAAGATCAAAGTTACTGAAGATGACTTTAGAGATGCACTAAAAGAGGTAAAACCATCTGCACTGCGAGAAGTGTTAGTGGAGATTCCAAACGTTACATGGGATGATGTAGGAGGATTAGACGACCTTAAAGAAGAACTTCGTGAAACCATAGAGTGGCCAATTAAACATAAAGAAGCATTTGATTATGTAGATGTAACAGCACCAAAAGGAATCTTACTTTATGGCCCTCCTGGAACTGGAAAGACTTTGATTGCAAAGGCACTTGCAAAAACAACTGAATCCAATTTTATTAGCATCAAGGGTCCAGAACTACTCTCAAAATGGGTTGGTGAGTCTGAAAAAGGAGTCAGAGAAATCTTCAGAAAGGCTAGACAGGCAGCACCATGTATCATATTCTTTGATGAGATTGATGCACTGGCACCACGGAGAAGTGGTGGTGATTCATCACATGTATCAGAAAGCGTTGTATCGCAAATACTAACAGAGATTGACGGATTAGAAGAACTTCATGATGTGTTGATTGTAGGTGCTACAAACAGATTGGATATTGTAGATGATGCACTGCTAAGACCTGGAAGATTTGACAGAATTATCAGAGTTCCAAATCCCGATGCAAAAAGCAGAGAAAAAATATTCAAGATTCATACCCGGAAAAAACCCCTTGACAACAACGTGAATATTTCTGAGATAGTTGAGCGTACAGATGGATTCAGTGGTGCTGAGATAGAGTCAATTGCAAACAGAGCAGCAATTAGGGCACTCAAAAGATATGTTGAAGGTAAATCACAAAACTTTAAGGAAATCAAAATCACTCAAGAAGATCTGCTTAATGCAATTGAGAAGATAAGACCAACTCTGCCAAAAAAAGATGATCAGAACACTAAAGATAAGGACACGTTAACTGCAGATACAAAATAATTTCTATTGTAGTATCAAATACACAATAATCTATGTATGGTGTCATAATATTATGTATAAGAAATTCTATACTTTATTGGCTCTTTAGTATTCTAACTGTAGAAATAATATCATGAGTTACATAGAAGAAAATTCCAACGTAGAAGATTATTTTAGTTCTAGAGCAAACAAGAGATCAAGAAATACTGTAAGATGCACACTTTCTGTTTTCAATAGATATTGTTTAACAAAGTATCAGAGAGATGCTCAGACTGTCGTAAAGGATCTAAAGAATGAAAATAATGAGAAAATATACACGATGGCAAATCCATATGTAATTTGGTTAGGACAAGAACATCCCGAGATTTTAATCAAAATTGGTAGGCACGAATATGAAAGACCAATGAAAGCTTTGCATCCATCAACAATCAGAAATTATGTAGGTCATCCCAAAGATTATCTGGAAGAATTGGTGGGTTTGAGATTTCTGATAGAAGATGGAAAAAAGAGTTAAGCTTCCAAAGATGATTTCTGAAGATCCTGAACCTTTTAGACCTGAGGAAGTTAGGATTTTACTTGATAATGCTTCTCCAAAAAAGGGATTTCTCTATATGGTTCTCAAAGATTCTGGAATGAGAATTGGAGAAACGTTACAGATTAGAAAAAAGGATGTAGACTGTACAAAGAATCCTGTTGAGATAAAGATTCCAGCTTGGGCTACAAAGACCAAGAAGGGAAGAACTGCTTACATTACTAGGGAGACTGCCCAATGATGAGGAGAAGATTAAATGAAATCAATGAACATGGTGAGGTTCTTGAAAAACATCTTCTAGATTCCTCTGCTGAAGAATTTGATATATCTCAAATAACTGCCAAAAGATACCTTGATGCAATGTGTTCTTCTCATGGATGCCTTGAGAAAGTCTCTAGGGTGAAAAGTAGCATAATTAGAATGAAAAAAGAGGATTTATGGCATAACCTCTTTTTACATCATTATGAATTCGAACAATTCTAAATCAAATGATTCAAAAATACTTGAAATTCTAACTACTAGTAATTTAGACTACTCAACTGAAATAGATCGTTTTTTAAAGTCAGAATAATTTCTTGAAATATCCAACTTTAAACATTGCCAATATCGCTAGTTTCACGCAAGTCACCATCAGGAAGAATCTCTATTTGTCTAACGAAGATTTCCCCATCTTTAATTCCATGTAAATGAATTAAACCTAAACCTGGATCCTTTTCAAAATGTAAACAAATTTCAAAATCGTTAAGATGTAACCTATAATGGTGATTATCCTTAATTTCCATATTAGTTCAAAAAACCTCCAAAATTTTGATATTTTTTTGAACGAAGTGTATTCAAAATTCTAGCATCTACATCATTCCAATCATAAAGGAAATTTTCGTTAAAACATACATTGACATATTCTTGTAATACTTTTTTACCTAATCGGTATCTAGGGTTATTTTCATCATTTCTACCATTTGCTAGTAATGCACCAACTAATTCTTTATTGGTAGGTTTATGTCAAATAACCAAGTAATTTTATCACCATCAAACAATCTACCTTTTGAGAAAGTAATTGTTTCAGGCATTTGTTCAGTTAGAGACACACTATATCATAGGTAGGGATATTTATATAATGAAAACTTTACATATATGTAATGAAAGCTGATATATCAATATCTGATAGCACATTAATTGATTTTTTAGAATTGATATTAGAAAACGGTCCACAGACAGCCTATGCTATGAGAGAAATAGCAGGAAAATCATATGGAACAACTCATCTTTATCTTAATGAAATGGAAAAGAGACAATTACTAAAAATTTATGATGAAAAACCTCACAAAAGTGGAAAAACTAAGAAATTTTTTGGACCAACCATTACAGGAATAATGGGTGTTTTTTTGTATAATTTAGAATTTCAAGAACAGGAAATAGAAACTAAGGATAATGAAAAAGAAATGGAAGACCAACTTAGAACAATATATCATAAATGGAAACATATCAAACCATTTACAGAAGAAATCAAAGAGTTTGCAGGTTTTTCAGAAGAACAAATTCTGAATGATCCTGAATCAGAAACATACTTCATTAGATACATGCATTTTTTCATAGGTTTAGCTAGTCAAGCAAGTAGATTACAAGAAGAAAGTATACAGGATAAGATGGTAATGTATGCTCTACATTTAGCAACTGGAGAACAAAAAGAACAATACATTAGTTTTGTAAAATTTATGGCAGACTATTCTGAAGGATACAAAAATTCCATAATAACAGGAGTAAAGAAAATTCGTTCTGATATGGATGATATTTTAGATGTTTTAAAATAAGAAAAATTTGTAAATTATAGAATTTAGTTAACTTTTGAGAGAAAATGAAATAAGCAAACGTATCCCAATCAAATCTAAAATAATGACTATGAAGATTTTTCTTGATTCAAAAGATTGGATAACTTTGGCACGAATAGTAAGTGGAAAGGAAACAGATTTTGAATTACAAAAAATATATGAAAAAATTAAAAAATTGTCTGATTCAGAAACAGCTATTTTTCCATTTTCAATGTTTCATCTTGATGATATAATGAAAAGAACTAACAAAGAATCTAGAGACAAAGTAATTGATGTTATGATTGATATTTCAAAAGGTTGGGTAATGAAACCATACATTCTTTTCTTTAAAAAGGAAGTTGAAAATGCAACAATAAATCGACTTGGAATTCCCTCCATTCACAAGATTTCATCTCAAATTTTTGGCAAGGGAATAGCATATACTGCAGGTAAGGTAATATCACATCACAAGGATCTCTTGTAATTATTCAAATCTTCAAATCTGGAAGAAAATCCTGCTCATGTTGCACAGGTTGGCTTGGCGATAATTCCTTTGAATACAAGTTCAGAGTGCTATCTATCGATGATGATCAGTGTCCTATTTTACAGAAAATAAGAATTCATTGTTTGGTTGAACCAAACGTATATCGTGAAATATTTTCTGGTTTTTTA
The DNA here is from genome assembly GCA_029862745.1 of Nitrosopumilus sp. Classification (NCBI taxonomy): domain Archaea; kingdom Thermoproteati; phylum Nitrososphaerota; class Nitrososphaeria; order Nitrosopumilales; family Nitrosopumilaceae; genus Nitrosopumilus; species Candidatus Nitrosopumilus sp. The sequence goes on from JAOTWS010000009.1 coordinate 48,759, forward strand.
ATTTCTGCTTATTTCATTTCCTCTTCAGATATTTTGAGATTATTTCATCTGCCATATCTGATACATCCATATCATTTTTGATTGCAAGGCTGCGCAATTTTCTTGCATTACTCTTATTCAGCTCAAGTGTGATCTTTTGTTGTAGCATTCCTAACTTTGCTTTTTTGAGCAATTTTAGATGTGGTGACTTTGGACTTTTTGCAAGGAAATTGAGATATTTTTTTCGCAGTCTTTGATCAAGCAGAATTATCTTCTCTGCAATATTAACTGCCTTTGAAATGTTTGGGATTGTTTGGTATAGTTTTGTTGCATCATCCCGTGATAGTTCCTTTGGTACGTATTGTTTTAATCTTTCAGGAACTGCTGCAAATCCTAGATATTTTTTAAGGGTTTGCATAGATATTCCAAGCGATTGAGCTGCCTTGCCTTTCCCTACAGATTCTGCCAGAAACACACATGCTGCTGTCATGTCTTTCATATCCATCTTGTTTCTATGTAAATTCTCTATCATTGATGCTGCTTTTGCATTCTCCAGATCATATTTTGTATTTTGAGTGAGTAATAATACTGGTATCTTTTTTGCTCCCAATCTTTTCAATGCTGCAAATCTTCGTTGGCCTGACATTAGAAGATACGAATCTTTTGATTCTTTTTGCACCATCGGTGGATTCTGCAATCCTTCATTTTTAATAGACCTTGCAAGATCTGTTATTCCTTCACGGTCTAGTTTTCTTGCTTGTGCATCACGCCACACTTTAATCTGTTTTACTGGAATCACTCTTAATCTATAGGATATTGGTGGATTGTAACGCCTTGCCACATATTACACAAAAATATAATTTGTGTTAAAAGATATAGTTATTTACAATTGACAAGTAATCAAAATTTCAGTCTCTTTTCTAGTCACATACAATCAGTTCTTTCTATTCTAGTGCTATATGAGAGCGTTCACAACAAGATATGTATCTTCTAAATTCTTTTCACTAATGTATGCCAATTTACATGATACAAAAACCAATAAAAAAATTTGAACAATTAAGTATGTATATTTCAGAGATTCACATATTGAAAAGTGATATCACTTCAATGTTGAACTATTCCAATTATTTACATAATGGCATACATCCCAGGTATAATCTTGATGATATTTTATTCTTAGATTGCATTTGTTTATTATGAAACAATATGGACATATGGTTACAAGATCAAATTATTTTATACGTCTAATCTAAGCAGGTATTCTTCAGATCTAGATTTTATGTCCAAACATTGAGACTCAAACTATTTTAGCAGTATTGTCTTTTCTCGTTTCCTCTTCTAAAACTTGTTCCTTTATGGCATTCACATTCACAAGATTCATCCTCACAAAACCCTTTTTCATTTTTTGACATACTATGGATAACCAATTATAATATTTGAAATCATTATGGTTTAGAGCAATATTTTGTTTAGTTTTAATCAAATTTCTAAATATTTTTTTATATTTTTGATGTTTTTGAAGACTGATCATATATATCCTTAAGTCTGAACAAAACTTGGTATATTACTAGAGGGATTTGATTGGACAAAGAATGGCTGCGAGTAAAAAGTGGAAGAAGCAAGGGTTGTAAAGATTGTATTACTCATAGATGTATTCCAAGTAGTTGTAAATGTGAATGTCATAAATAATCTTGATTTATTTTAAAACCATGCCTATATCCATTAGATTTGTGTGTGTGAAGTTTGTTACAATATTTCCTTTTTGTTTTTGAAAGAATCTGCCCGAATCACTATTTTTAAGAAATTCTTTCATTATTTCTAAATCTATCTTTATGTTTTCTGTAATTGCTCCTGCAAATACTGAATTTCCATCTATGCCGTCTGTACCCATTGATGCAATAACCATTGGTTTTGATTTCCTAGTATTTTTTAACATCCTTAAAACTAATTCTTGATTTCTTCCACCCATTCCCTTGCCAATCACTTTGACTGTTGTCTCACCACCAAAAATTATACAAGTTTTTTTGCTTTCTGAAATTTTTTTAAGAATTTTTTTAACTGCTTCTTTTATATCTCCAAAGATCTGTATTGTGTCAACTGTGTATCCTATTTTCTCAGCTTTCTTCTTCATCGCTTCTAAACAATCAATATTGCTTGCAATGATAAAATTATCAATTTTTGATTTTTTTGGAGTTTCTACATTTTCTTCCTTTGCACCCTTTTCTAAAACTTGTAAAACTTCAATTGGTATTTTCCATTTTAGTTTATGTTTGTCTAAAATTTCCAGTGCGTTTGCGTATGTTGTATTATCTATGTATGTGGTACCTGACGCTATGGATGAAAGATCATCTCCTTCTACATCTGACATCACCAAACTAATCCCATGGCATTTCATATTTTCAACCAATTTTCCTCCTTTGATTTTTGATAAATGTTTTCTAATACAATTTAACTCTTGAATGTTTACTCCTGATTTCAATAAGACATTTGTCACGTGAATTTTGTCATCTAGTGTTATCTCATTTGGAATTGCAAGAAGCGATGATCCACCACCTGATACAAGAAATATGATTAATTCGTCACTTCGCTTATTTTGAACAAATTTCATCACCTCCTTTGCTGCTTTTACGCTTGTTTGATCTGGCTTGGGATGTCTTGAATTAAAAATCTGAAATTTCTTACCTTTGATAATTGACTTGGAACCCTTGGGGATTACTACTATGCCGCTTTTAATGGGAATTATGGCATTTAGTGCTCTAGTCATAGAGTCTCCTGCTTTTCCAAATGCTACTGAGTAGATATTGGAATATTTGGCAATATCAATTGTTTTACCATTTATTTTGATTTGAGTAGGTGTTACATATTTTGGAATTATATTTTCTGGATTTGCTGCTTGAAGACCTGCTTCCAAAATTTCAAGACAATCTTTTTTTTTATCTGTAGTTCCCAATTCATTAAAATTTTGAATAATCATTTTATTACTTAATAATACAAGTCAGTATAACAATTTTCTTACAATAATCATATATTGTAAATGCAAATTCCAAATGAAAAATATAATTTGATCTATTCATACTTTATTTTCTCGTTAACGGTTTTATGATAGTATTACCTTAGATAGTATCTGAAATATGAGGCCTAAAGAAATTGAACCACCAAGTGTTAATGAAATAATTAAAAATTCTGAATATTGGAATAAAAGACGACTACGTTACTGTGGAGATGACATCTATTTTGATCAGGAAATTAGAACAGGAATATGTTATCTCTGTAAAAGAGATGGCAGGGAACAAAAGTCAACAAAAACAGAACTTCATCATTTGAAATATGACCAATCAGACAAACTGGCTTGGACAATAGAGGTCTGCGGTAGCTGTCATTGGCAAATAGATCCAAAAAAGAGAAAAGCTATTGAGAAGAAGACTGGCAGGTACATTCCATATCGCTATGGTGAGTTTTACTTGAACGCAAAACAAAGAGCCGAGAAAGAAGAGCGAGAGAAAAGAGAGTGGTACAAAAAATATTGTATGAATCTAAATGGTGAATTCACTCCAATGAAACAATACATTCCCAACCAAGAATTTTACGATAAAGTGGTAGCAGCAATCAAAGCTGATTCACTTACTGCCAAATGGAAAAAAACAACTTTCAAAAAAGAATCCATGTCTGATGTCTCACGTAGATACTACTGATTTTTCAATCTGGTAGATACATAGAGGATTTTTTTTATTTTATTTATCTGCAAATACCCTAACCAACATCATTAATGCCGAAACACCGGATAACAAACCTCCTAGTAAAACCACTGAGAGTATTGAAATCACCATCCCGATAGCAATAACAATAACGCCAATAATGAAGACGACCAAGAATTTTTGAATTTCTTCCATTATTTTCCTTTTGTCTTTTTTCTAAGCGGATCCTTGGAACCCAAACTTTTTTCGTTTTCCCAATTTCCAACCAATCCTCCTATTGCTAAGGCATAAAGTTGAACCATCTTACTTTTGGTGATTAATTTATTCCAACTATACTGTTTACCATGAGTTAATTTTGAATTACGATAAAAAATGAATTTCTGTTTATCTCTTAGATACCAACCATGAGCTAATGAGTTTCTAAATGTAATGTCTATTGCATCCCAGTCAATTCTATTATTGACTCCGATGTATTCTTCAATTATTTTTTTTAGTTTACCAAGATTTTCATTGCCTTCTACAATTCCTTTTTTGCCATAGGATACATCCTTTAACAGATTGATCAAGCTAATTTCTAAGAACCAGTAACTTCTAAGAGTTGCAACAACAAGCAAATTAAACCACACTTCATACAACAAATCTTCTTCAAGCTCAGAATTCTTTTTCAGAAATGCTGCTCGTACTTTGGCATCTCTAACAATACCATCAATTTCATTGATGTGAAGGGCAGATTGATTAGCAAAATTAACCATTTTTTTGATTTTTTTCATCTCTTTGACTCTGTTTGGATTTATTTTCCCTTTGTTCTCTAATTGTTTCATCAAATCTTGAAAATATTTTAGCCAAACTACGCCTGCTTTGAGAGATATTGGATCTATCTCCATGGCCATGAATTAGTCACAAATTCATTGAATTTAACGGATTAGTTATACGGAACTTTAACACAACTCCTCTAGAAATTAATGAAAAATGTTCTAGATTGCTCTGATACTAATGATACTCGTGAAATCCATTACTTGCCGAATCTGAATATGAGGGAATTTTCATAATAACAAAAGATATTGTGAGAATTTTTTATAATACATTTTGTTACTATAACAAAATCCACGGCATAATGCAAGATATGATAACACATGATAAAAAATATGTTATTAGTGTCAATGTATGACTTTACACTGATAGAATATTCATGAAGAAGTTGTGAGAGCAAAGGATACAAAGACTCTGGTATCGTACAGAAAAGTTTGAAAAATGGTTGGGAGATAAAATAATACCATCAACCAATACAAAAGAAAACCTCTTCTAAGGTGTGGTGGTGGATCAATATTGATCCTCTAATAATATGAAGAGTCAGAGAATCTCAGATTAATCTTTAACTGCTTAAACTCATATCCACTCAATGTAAATTTGATCTTTTGGATCAGTATTACTTTTCATTCAGTTTTTAAATAAACCGTTAATTTCTGTATGTTAATATTATTTTAGAGATTCTATTTAAAATTGGATTAATTTATCATCCACTTCTTTATTGTGCTCTAAAATGTTTCCACATTTAAGTAACAAAATTACCACAGTTATTGCATTTACGAGGTTTATCAAAATTAGATAATCTTCTATTGCAAAATGGGCATTTTTTTGAATGAAAATAAGAGTCATCTGTTTCTGCTGTTTTGATTGTGGTTTTCGGTTGAACTTTGGATGTCCTTCTCTGATTTGAATAGTATTTTGTTTTAATTTTTCTAATTTTTATTATGGTATACACAACTATTGATAAAATTATTATGAAAATAATAAATACAGTATAGTTAGGTTGTACTGAGTTTGTCAATTCACTATTAACTATATTTTCTTGGCAGTTAGAAATACAAGGAAATGATTGGATAGATGAATCTGTTGGTAAATCATTGCTGATAGAAATTCCATCTATTCCATATAGATTCACAACAGAACGTATGTCATAGTCATGAATTTCACTTGATGTGGGAGAGTTGAATATCTTATTTGCAATATCTTGTAAAATTCTACTTGGTACACCAGAATACATTAGAGTTGCAAAGTCCATCGGTTCTAGCTCAAGGTGATCCCGCGTAATATCTAACAATAATTTATCTAAAATCTCCTCATTTAGATTAGCTGGGGAAAACATTATTGATGGTGGAATGAATTGGTTTGTCTTTGATGAAAATTCAAAGTCATTTGGATTCAAACTAGGATGACTTAAACGTAAAACATGTCCAATTTCATGTTTTATGACAGCTTCTACATCTGGAGCTATTTTGTTTTTATCTATAATTACATTTGATTTTGGATCTGAGTTTATTGAATTAGGGTTACTTACTATCTTTTTGACATCGATAAATGCTGATACATAGGATATGGTAATTGTCGTGGAGCCATCAGTATAATATTCTGTTACTCCTCTTTCATCTTCTTCAAAATAGTATGTTGTGGTAAAGTAAATGGGAACATCACATCCAAGATTTGCTCTGTTTTCATCTAATTCCCATGAATTAACCTCTTTGTATTTGAAATCCCAGCCCTTTACATTTCCAGTGTACTCTATGAGTTTACTTCTCCAGTCAAATACTGACTTTTTTGTTAATTCGTACATTTTTTCGTTAGCATCTGAGATGTTAGGATCACTAAACCTTACTGCACAAAATACTGGAGGTGAAGTTAGCGGTGGTACATCATTTGTATAATAATATTCTTCAGAAAAAGCTGGCAGAATTTCACAAATCAGTATTACAATTAAGAACAATCCTAGTTTTTGCACCAAAAAAAATTTGAATTTATTTGTAATAGGTATTACTTTGTCATAAACTATTCTTGGTATCCTTGAGGAGATTGACAATCATTATGAAAAATTCTTCTACATGTTAAACAACTTTTCCCACTAATCATGGTCTATGAAGGTAAGTATTGGGAGTGTCACAATACTCTTTACACTAATCAAAAAGGAATCCAAGAAGGATGGGCAAGTATGGATAACTTAAAGAAATTTGCAATAGATGTTGGGCTTGATGCAAATTTATTTAATAAATGTCTGGACTCTGGAACATATTCTGATAGAGTATATAACAATAAACAAATCGAAATTTCTCAAGGAGTGGAAGGAATCCCTGTATTCATTTTAGTTGGTTCTGATGGAACTACTCAGAGAATAGATGGTCCACAATCGTCTTCCATTTTTGCAGATGTGATTGATTCAATGTTAAAAAAAGCAATGGCTGAACCCGTAAAAAACAATACTATGAAAGATGTATCTGCTACCGGAATGTTATCAGATGGCACAAAAGTTTCAGTTTGGACTTCAATGCCAACTGCAGGAGAAGCAATGGAGATTTCTATTGAATTTGAGGATGCAGAACATGTTAACCACGATATAATG
>JAOTWS010000010.1 GCA_029862745.1 Nitrosopumilus sp.
TGGGCCCGAAGGGCTTCGATCCCTTGGCTCACCGGTTATGAGCCGGTTACTCTACCAAGCTGAGTTACGGGCCCTAAGCAGATTAATTTTTTCTTAGGTATAAAATGTTATGAGATTAACAGTATTGTTCATAACAGCTATCAAGCAATAGATTTTGTGCAGAAATAGATTTGTCTGCAATCTCAATTAAGTTACTTGAATCAGCAAAAGATTTTTCCAATATATTTCTCCATGAGGCTGTATGTCTAATATCAGCTTCTGTATGTAGTTTGAAGTATTCTGTAGCTGCATTGCTTGTCATTCCATAGAACTCTGCTAATCCATCAAGTTTTGTTTGACTGATTTTAGGAATTTCTTTTTCAAATGCATACATTGCACACGCACCACTCTCAAAAGTATTCATTAATTCATTTAGATCAGATACTGCTTTGCGGGTCTTTTCTGTTCCTGCATAAGAAGTTAATTCATCTTCAGATATTCCAAGTTCTCCAGCAAAAGCAATCCATGATTTTATGTGATCAGATTCTTCTTGTTGGTTCTCAATTAATTCACCCTTTACTGAATCAGGTGCGTTTGCAATAATAGGTGTCATAAAAGAAGGAACTGTTTTTACAAGCTGAAAGTATTCTTTAGAATATCCAGCTAAAGATTCCTTTGATAATTTTCCATCAGACCATATTTTGTAAAATGCATGTTTTAGTAAACTTCTTTCTTCAATCATTTCATCAATTTTTTTTATTATACTCATGATTATCCTCCAAATCCGCCAATAAAAAAATCTTTGCGGTTTACAAAAGATTTTATGGTCAAAATACAGAATTTTCATGGGTTCCAGTGGTGTAGACCGGTCAAGCATACTGCCCTTTCAAGGCAGTGATCCCGGGTTCAAAATCAATCGATGAAAGTCCCGGCTGGAGCACCAAGATTTATTTACTTATTGTAAAGGTTTTTGATCAAGTCATCTTGGACAGGAAAAATATTGAAATAAATCCTTTACTTGAAACATATGGAAAGTACATTCAAAGAATAAATCAAGCTTTGGATGATGAGCTGGCATTATATTCAGAATCTGAATTCATTGAACCGTTAAAGTATTCCCTAGAGGGCGGAAAACGAATTAGACCAATTATTTTGACTTTGGCTGCTGAAAGCATAGGAGAAATAGATGAAAATACATTTGCAGCATCATGTGCTGTTGAATTTTTACATATGGAGTCAATCATTCATGATGATATTATAGATAATGAAACCATGAGAAGACAAAAGGATCCATTTCATATCAAATATGGTTACAATACCAGTATTCTTACAGGAGATTTTGTTTTAGGATTAATTCTTGCCATATCTTCAAGATTAGATAATGCAAGAATTACAAAAGATTTGGCTACCACTGCAATGCTAATGAGTGAAGGAGAAATGATTGAAAGTAGATTAGAGACTAGTGAGGATGTGACATTTGATGACTATCTCAAAGTTATTGAATACAAGACAGCAACTGCATTTGAAGTTGCAGCTAGAACAGGTGCAATTATTGCAAATGGAACTGAAGAACAGATTGAAGCATTAACTGAATATGGTAAAAATATTGGAATTGCATATCAAATAAGAGATGATTTACTAGATTGGAAAAACGAAGACAAGTTGTTTAATTTACTAATCAAAAAAAGTTCAGATCCAAGAGATGTTTTTAATAAAATGGAGGAATTGTTAAAAAAATATTCACAAAAAGCAAGAGATGAATTAAGAAAAATACCAGATAATAATGCTAAAAATAATTTAGATAATTTAATTAAATTTACTTTGTTTAAGGTATAGGTCCTAAGCTAACTATAGGAGTTGCAAATTCTACAAATTTAATCAATGGATCTGGATATACACCAAAGCCCACCAAGAAGATTGTTGAGAAGATCATTACAGCAATAATAGATTTGGGTTCAGCAATTCTCTTCTCTGTTTCACCTTCAAAGTACATTTTTCTTGTAATCCAACCATAGTAAGCAAGAGATAATGCACTGTTAAGTACACCTGCTATTGCAAGCCAAGGTGCCCACCAGACAACAGAACCAGCATCTAATGCACTGCCAAACAACATCAATTTACTCCAAAATCCTGAAAGTGGTGGAATACCTGCTAATGCAAACAAAGCAATTATCAAACCAAGAGCAGTAATTGGCATTCGTCTTCCAAGTCCCTTTAATTTATCGATGTTAGTTACTGCAAGGGTAGTTACGATTCCTGCAATTGCAATAAAGGCAGCGCCTTTCATCACAGCATGATTCATTATTTGATACAAAGAACCTTGTAAGCCAAGTGAACTGTAAGGAGCAACGGCAAGTCCAATCAAAATGTATCCAGCATGTGCAATACTAGAATATGCAAGCATTCTTGAAAGATTCTTTTGCATGATTGCAGCAACATTACCAATTGTCATAGTCATCACTGCGATAATACCAAGAGCTAGAGTCCAATCAAGATTAAGAACAACCATTCCAAGAACCACAACTCGTATTGTTGCTGCAAATCCAGCTTTCTTTGTTGCAGCTGCAAGAAGAGCAGTTATTGGAGAAGGTGCGCCTTCATATGTATCAGGAAGCCATTGATGGAAAGGTACAAGTCCCATCTTAAATCCAAATCCTGCAATAAACATGCCAACTGAGAGTAAAGCAAGAGGTAAAAGAGTTGGATCAAGTGTTGAGTAACCTTGAATTACTTCACCAATATTTGTAGAGCCAGTTAATCCATACGAAATTGAAATTCCGTAAACTATGATTGCAGATGATAAGGCACCAAACAAGAAATATTTTAGAGCAGCTTCATTTGAGCTTGGATTCTTTTTCATAAATCCTACTAAAACGTATGTTGGAATACTCATGAGCTCCCATGCAACAAACAACATTACCAAGTCAGTAGAATATGCAACTAGTACCATTCCAATTGTTGCAAGTAAAATTAGTGAATAGTATACAGCAGGAGAGTTATGTTTTCGCATATAATTAAAAGAACCAACAGTAGTGAAGAGAGCAACAATTAACATTGCAATCGCAAAGAAGCCACCAAATGCATCATCTACTATCACATCTTGAGAGAAAAGAGCTGATGCGGATACATTATCATTTATGAATTGGTATCCAACATAAGCAATAGATACAATTAATGCTGCAAATGCAATTATTGCATAAAATGAATTAGAGCCTTGTTCTTTTCTTGAAATGCTAATAATTGGAAGAAGAATTCCAACAGTTCCCAATATTGCAATTAAGACCAATGGGGTTGAAGTAATTTCTAACATTTCATCAATCTCCTATATCAACAATATCAGGACTACAAATAGTAATCCTGCTCCAAATACGAATAGATATGACTGAGATACACCAGTTTGAGTTCCTTGGATAACTTTAGCACTCCATCCAACTGCTTTCTCAAATCCATCATTCATACCATAATCGATAGCCGTCTTTTCAAAGTATCTGAAAATGCCTCTTGCCAGCCACAAGGGTGCTACTACAAAAAACCAATAGATAAGGGCATTAAGATACCATCGATTTAAAATAACTTTGTGTATTGCATAAAAGAAAATATTTGAATTAATGAATTTTACAGGATCAACCCATCTTCCAATATAGAAAATGTAACCAAGTCCTATACCAGTTCCAAATGCAACTAATGAAGAACCTAATGCAACAGGGTTTAGACCTTGCAAGAATTCTGGAAGAATTGATTCTTCAGTTGTGACATGTACAGTATGAATACCAAATGATTCTTCAAGATATTCTACAAATAAGTGATGAAGTCCTTCTTCAGCGGATAATCCAATAAGACCAATTCCAATAGTAAGCACTGCAAGAATTCCATATGGAACCCACATAGATAATGATGCTTCATGTATCTGATGACCTTCTTCTTCCATCTTTACGATGTGTTTGCTCTTCTTTCCGAAAAAGACCAATCCAATCATTCTTGTGGTGTAAAATGCTGTGATAACTGCAGTAAGTACTGCAATTGCATATAATGGCATTGCCCATTCATTTCCAGATTCATAAACTGCTGCAAATATTGCATCCTTACTCCAGAATCCTGTTGTGATAAATGGAGCACCCATCAATCCAAGCCCGGCTGCCCACATGAATGCATATGTTTTCTTCATATGTTTTCTTAGACCACCCATATCACTCATAAATCGAGAACCAACAATGTGTAACAGAGAACCTGCAGCCATAAACAATGAAGCTTTAAACATTGCATGTGAAATCAAATGGAAGAATCCTGCAGTATAGCCATCAACATACTGATGAGACAGTCCTGCAACACCTAATGCCATCATCATATAACCTATTTGTGAACCAGTGGAATAAGCAAGAACTTTTTTAATTTCATTATTAACCATGCCTTGTGTTGCAAGTAACAATGCAGTAATTGCACCAACCCAAGCAACAATCTCAAAGAATTGATCTGCCATAATGCCTGCAGCACCTAATGCAAATACAAGTGGACCAATTCTTGCTACCAAGAATACACCTGCTTTGACCATTGTTGCTGCATGAATTAATGCAGATACTGCAGTAGGACCAGTCATTGCTTCTAAAAGCCATTCATTTAGTGGGAACTGAGCTGATTTTCCGATAGCACCTCCAAATAGTAAAACAAATGCAGGAACTAATAGTCCCTGTGCAGCCATTGTAGTTGCCCATTGAGTGTCTCCCATTAATTCTTTAAATCCAAAAGTACCTGCAAACAAAAATATCAAAAGCATACCTGCAATCATCATTACATCACCAACTTTGGTCATGATGAATGCCTTCATACCTGCATGTGTTGGTGCATAATAATCTAGCATACCAAGAACCGTTCTACCTTCGACACCAACATGATCTTTCTTTTTGTCACGATACCAAAAGCTGATCAATGCATACGAAGCAAGTCCTACACCTTCCCATCCAAAGAATACTTGAAGTAAGTTATCAGACAAAACAATCAACTGCATTGAACCGATAAAGAACATCATCCAGAACCAAAATCTTGTAATATCTTTATCGCCTTTCATGTATCCTGTACTGTAAATCATAATTAGGAATGAAATCCAACCAACCACATTTGCCATTATTATTGAAAGTGGATCTGCTAATACTCCTCCTTTAAGACCGATTGCCTCTATCCACATAATTTGATGATGTATTTCATGTGCTTCTAAAGCAACAGGAATCATAGTTGCTGCAGATAAAGCACTCATCAAAGCAAATGCAACTGCAACATAACCAGTTGCATGTTTTGATAATTTTCCAATACCTGGAATAATCATTGCTGCTGCAAATGGTAGAATCCAAACTAACCAAGCACTAAGAGCTCCAACGTCAAATGGTAACCCAAAAGATTCTGTTGCCATAATCTAAACTCCTAACACTCCATTCATGTATGGGATTATTGTTTTCAAGAAAATATCTGGATAAATACCAACTACGATTGAGAATCCTGCCAATACCATCATTGGTGCAGTCATGTACCAACTTCCTTCCTTTACATGTTCAAGATGTTCAGGAGTTTTTCCAAAGAAGACACGTTTTAACATCCATAACATGTAAGACATTGTAAGTGCTGTTGCAACAAGACCAAGACCAAAGGTTATTGCTCTAATTGTAGAACCTTCTTCAATTGCAGTCTCTAATGCACCAAAAAAGAGGATCCATTCACCCATAAAACCACTTGTTGGTGGAACACCCATTATTGTCAGTGCACCAATAACTGCACATACTGCTGTTATTGGCATCTTACCTGCTAATCCTCCAAGTTTAGAGATACTTCTAGTTCCAACTTTAACAATAATAATTCCAGCCATCATGAAGAGAATGCCTTTTCCAATAGCGTGTGTTACATACATCATCTCAGCACCTGAAAGACCTAGTACCGAAATTGAACCAATACCAAATAGGATGTAACCCATTTGACTAATACTAGAATATGCAAGCATACGTTTCAAATCATCTTGCATCAGTGCCATTGCACCGCCATAAATCATCGTAACAAGACCCCAAATATGGAACCAAATTGAGAGTTCTGCAAATGTTGAAGGTAAAAATTCAACAATTAATCTAAAAATACCATAAGCACCAATTCCGATCATGGCAGGGGACAATAATGCACTGATTGGTGTTGGTGCTGAACCGTGAACATATGGAAGCCAAATGTGGAACATAAATACCGCCAGTTTAACACCAAGTCCTATAGAAATTGCAACTGCTGAAAGCATGAGAATGTCAGTAGGTATTTCTGATTCGTTGATATCTACAAAGTCAAAACTTCCAATGGTCAAACCAATCATCAAAAAGCCCAATAGTAAAACAACTGCACCAGCATGAGTCCAAAACAAAAACATTAAACCAATCTTTCTTCTTGGACCATCACCCCAAAGAGCAACTAAGAAGAAACCAGGAATTAACATAACCTCAAAGAAGATGTAAAATTCGATCAGATTTGTAGAAAGAACTGTTCCAAGCATACCCATTGCAAAAACGAGATATAGTGCAAAGTAAAGTCCAGATTTGGCATTAACATAATTTGTAAGAGATGATGACTCAATAATTGAGGTTTGGCCGTTTCTAGATATGGTTATTTTTTGTTCTTCTTCAAATTGTTCATGGAATTTATGAAGCATGTATGGCTTTGAATAAAGTACCAAGATTGTAGATAATACATAGATCATTATTGCAAATGGTGATGCTAAACCATCTAGCAAGAAACCAAACTCACCAAATTGTTGGGTCCAAGGATAGTGTTCCTCAACAGTTCCAGAGAGTGCAGCGTTGATTACAAGTATTGTTGTATATAGTAAAATTACAAAGGTAAACCACATTGCGGGGGTTGGACCCATTTTTCTTCCAATAATGTATGCTATTGGAGATAAAAGTAAGGGCAAGAAAACTGCCTGTAATAACGCATACTCCATTATCCCTTTAAACTCCTAAAGTCTGCAATATCCACATTTTGGTACATACGATAAGCTACAATGATTAGAGATAACCCAACTGCAACTTCTGCTGCTGCAATTGCTATTGAAAATAATGCTAAAGTTTGACCGCCGCTATGAGGTAAAAATCTACCAAATGCAACCAGATTAAGATTTGCAGCATTGATTATAATTTCTACTGCAAAAAGCATTCGAATGAAATTACGTTTTACTGCAAGACCGTAAATACCTATTGCCAGCAGAGCAACAGACACAAGTGTAAAGTCAATTAACTCGTTGGTCATACTCCACATCCTCCCGTTTAGCTAAAATTAAGGCCCCAGTTACAGAGCCTGCTAGAATCAATCCCATTAAGATAAGTGCTGGCCAATAATATGTTACAAAATCCGTACCAATATCTCTAAAATTAGTAGTAGGCTCATCAGTAGTTATGGTTTTTATTCCTGAATCAAAGAATACTGCACCTAACGATACCATCGTTATAAGCATCAATCCAATACCTGCAAATTTACGTCTCTTATCTTCAATGTTTTTGAAGATTAATTCTCTTTTAACCAACATTACAGTAAACAAAATCAAAACAGCAATAGAGCCAACATATACTGCCAATTGGAATAATGCAACAAATGGTGCATCTAACAAGAAAAAGAACCCTGCAATACCACCAAGCGTTCCCATCAATGCGATTGAACCATAAATCAGTGATCTTAATTCAAGTGCTGCAATTGCAGATCCAATTGTAATTACAGTTAGTGCAAGAAACGCAGCATCAGCCATGAGTTGCACCTCTGCTAGTAATTTGTATTTCGCTATCTTGTGAAACATATGGTTTGACTGCTAATTGAGCAGGAGTATAGATTAGCCCTTCTTTGGAAAATGAAGATAATTCATAATCATTAGTCATGTAAAGAGCATAAAATGGACATGCATCAACACAAAGACCACAAAAAACACATTTTCCATAATCAATTTGAGGCATAATGGATTTCTTGTTTTGTTTTTGTTGATCAGGAACCTTTACCATTGCAATTGCTTCAGCAACACCTTCACATGCAATAGAGCACAGTTGACAACCAGTACAGTGATCATGGAACAACATATGACGTCCTTTTAGTCCTGCAATTCCCACCCCAGTAGATGGATCAAACTGATAACCATCACCAACAAACTTTAGTTTTTCTTCAGGATAACGAAGTGTAAATCGTTTAACTGCAATGTGCTTAATTCCAGAATTTAATGCACGAATAATACCTGTTGCAGTTCCCATTATTGTAATCCTCCTGGTCCTAGCACTCCAGCGTAAAGCAATCCAAGTGCAATAAAGATGTTAATGAAGGCAAGACCAATTAGTTTAGTCCAGCCAAGATTCAATAACATATCAATCCTGATTCTTGGGAAAACTCCTCTTGGTAACAATATGAAGAATATGACAGCGACAGTCTTTAGAACAAACCAAAGTGTGCCATTAAGCATCTCTTGTGTAAACAAAGGTAATCCTGGAATGTTTGCAGTTACAGGACCCAAAACAATTCCTTCAGTAATAATTTCTGTTGGGAATGGAGGAACAACCATTGGACCATTCCACCCACCAAGGAACAATACAACAAACAATGCTGCAAATGCGTAGAGTTTCAGATATGTTCCTAATTGTACAAGTCCATACATCATTCCAGATAATTCGGTTAACCAACCTGCTACAATTTCACTTTCAGCTTCTGGTAAATCAAATGGTATTCTTTCTAGTTCTGCAAGCATAGTAATGAAGAAAACAATAGCACCAATGGGTAAAAATACAATCCATGGGAAGTTAGATTGGCTTGCAGCAATTTCAGATAAATTAAGAGATCCTGTCAACATCACAACCCCTAACAAAGATAAGATTAATGGAATTTCAAATGAGACCATTTGGAATAAGGCTCTGATACCACCAATGAATGGGAATTTACTATTTGCAGACCATGCAGAAAGAATAGTAATAATTGGGAAAAATCCAATTACTGCAAATACACCAAGTAAGCCCAAATCTACATCTGCAACTACCCAACCAGGAGCAACTGGAATTAAGGCAACAAATGCTGCTGCTGCTGCAACAAATAGTACTGGTGCTGCCCAGAAGATAGGTTTATCAGCTTTTGCAGGTATAATGATTTCTTTTGAAATTAACTTTAGTCCATCACCCATTAATTGTAAAATACCTTCAAGCTTTCCACAATAAAATGGTCCAACTCTTAATTGTAATTTTGCAAGCATCTTTCTTTCAACAAATATTGTTCCAGCAGCTAGTAATGCGGCAAATCCAAATCCTGGAAAAACCATTACTCTAAAAATATCAGTTGCCATGAATGCTTTGACAATTGGAAGAATACGTGAAGGATCTGCTATCCAAGTTAATGCAAGAAACGGTGTAAGTAATTCACCATTAATTACAGGCATTTCAATAAAGAATAAAACCATCATAATTGCTGGAAGGCCAATCAAAGACAGTAGTAATACAGCCCAAAATGCATTATCAAGTAACGATTTGATAAATTCACTTAGTTTGAATTTTGGTGCAATAACAGACATTTATCGGTCTGCCTCCACTGGCCAATAATTAAGGCTCCAATATACTGATGGCATATTACCAAGTTTTTCGCCCTTTAGAAGATACGGTAACGCAATCAAGTTTCTAAATGACCCAACACTTAGCTTTAGTCTGTATGGCTCAGGTTTACCATCAGATACAATATAGCAACCTAGCGATCCTCTACCAGATTCTACGCGTTTGTAAACTGAATCAAGTCCCTTACCTTTTGGATTAGGTTTTAGCTTAGTTCTAACAGAACCAGACTTTGGCATTTTTTGTAATGCTTGCCTAATGATATTACAACTTTCTAACATGTCAAGCCATGGAACTTTTGATCTTGCATAAGAATCACCTTCTTTCATCACATTAGTGTGAACATCTAATTCTTCATAAACATCATATGGTTCTTTCTTTCTAAGATCATAATCAACTCCACTTGCACGAAGTACAGAACCTGTCGTTCCAAGTCGTATCGCATCTTCGCGAGAAAGGATACCAGTGTCTTTAGTTCTAGCAATCAAAATAGGGTTATCATAAAAGACAGCAGAATATTCTTTGATACGTTTTTCAAAATAGTTAACTTGACGTAAACAAACATCTTCAAAATTTGGAGGTAAATCATTTCTCACTCCACCTGGAATAAAATGTGCATGTGTTACTCTAGCACCAGTCATTTTTTCCATAAGATCAATTAAGAGTTCACGATCTCCTGCTGGCCACATGAACATTGTAGAATGTCCCAAAAAGATACCATAAATTGCAAGCCAATACATTGTGTAAATACATCGGTTTAATTCAGATGCAATAACTCTAACATACTTTGCACGTTCAGGAACTTCAATTCCAACAAGTTCCTCAACTCCTAATACATATGGATACAATATATTACAAGAATCATGAATTACCGGTCTTTCTAAGTGAGGAATGTTTGTAATATAATTTCTATATTCAGCCATCTTCTCCTCTCCACGATGAACATATCCAGGATCAGGATCACATGCAACGATATAATCACCATCGATTTGAACAATAATTCTCATGTGACCAGAGCCAGGATGTTGGGGACCAACATTGAGAGTCATTATTCTCTCATCAACTTTTTGGAGTGCTAATCCAGGTAGTAATTGCTCAGTCATCTCTATCTTCCCTTTATTGCAAAGTCCTTTCTAAGCGGAGGTAAGTCTGCCCAGTCTTCTGGCAAAAGCAATCGTCTATTATCAGGATGACCTTCAAAGTAAACACCAAACATTTCAAAAACTTCTCTTTCATGAAATTCTACACTATAAAATATATCTCTAAGAGTGGGAAGTTTAGTTGCATCATTTCCAGGAATTGGATTTTCTTCTCTTTGAGCCCTAGTGGATAAAACAAGTATTTGTCTTGCTAATGAAGAGTCTGAGTAAGATCCTATATGATACACAACTTCAATTTCTTTGTCTTGAGGATAATCAACACCTGAAACAGATTCTACATGATCATAATTTAGCGCATCACGAATAAATTCAGCAACATCATGAATATTTTCTCTACCAGTTTTAATTCCAACTCTGTCTTCTTTGACAAATGTGACTTCAACCTTGTCACCAAACTTTTTAATAATTTTATCAGAAATGTTTTTTTCAAATGCTGGTAATTCTACTTCTGGTTTTTTTGCTGCAGGTGGTGGTGCTTTTACTTTAGGAGGTTCATCTGCAACAGGTTTTTCAGAATCAGAACTCATTATACAAACTTCCTAGCCTTCATTCTCTTGATTTTTTCTTGTAACAACATACATCCTTGAATTAAAGTTTCAGGTCTAGGAGGACATCCTGGAACATAAACATCAACTGGGATTACTCCATCAATTCCTGGAAGTACATTGTATGAATCAAAATACAAACCTCCAGTAATTGCACATGCTCCCATTGCAATAACATATTTTGGTTCTGGCATTTGATCATAGACTAACCTGAGACGTGGTGCCATCTTTCTTGTAATAGTTCCTTGAACAACTACAAGATCACATTGTCTAAGTGATCCAAATGCTTCGATGATACCAAATCTTTCAACGTCATATCTAGGACTTGATGCTGCACCAAATTCTACACTACAACAGGCAGTTTCAATATGTACTGGCCAGAGGGACCAAATCCTACCCCAATTAATGGCATACCCCAATGGTTTATCAATTGCTCGTTCTAAAATATCTCCTAACTTTCCTACAAAGACATTTGCATTTTCTGGTGTTACTAAGTCTTTAAGCAATATTATCCCCTACCCTTGTAAATACAATTTATATAAAAAACTACCATATTCTTCGTCTCCCAGATTGATACAAAGCAAATGCCATTGCTCCAAACATTATTCCTAAAAAGCCCATCATTGGCAAAGTTGCAATCTTTGGAATTTCCAAAAGTGAGCTGCCCCAAGCATATAAGAAAATTGCCATTACATCAAAAACAACAAACATCAAAATGTAAGGATAGTACTGCATCATGAAATGAGTTCTTCCTTCTCCAGATGGAACTTGTCCACATTCCATTGGTAAAAATTTAACAGGATTACTTCGTTTTCTAGGAGAAATCATCCTGGAGATAATTAATGCAGGAGCCATTGCTACTATAGCAAAACCAAACATCAATACAACGGTACTATAATTGCCCGCTAATTCCCCGACCAATTTAGCTTTTGACCCTAATTTTTGTATAAAAAGGTATGCTTCCTTTTTTCGATCAACTTCTGAAAAAATTATTGTTGTAAAGTACTTTATAGAACATTGTCAAATAGCGATCATGTCATTGAATATTGGAGATACTGCTCCTAACTTCGAGCTTCCAGACACAGAATTGAAAATGCGAACTTTGGACGACTATAAAGGTGGAAAAATCGTTTTATCGTTCATAGTTGCTGCAAGTTCCCCAGTTTGTGAAACAGAACTGTGTAATTTTAGAGATTCATGGAAGGAAATTTCCGATTTAGGCGCAAAAGTCGTTGCGATCAGTAATGATGGCCCATTTGCAAATAAGGCATTTGCCGAAAAAAATCACTTCAATTTTCCATTATTGGGGGATTATAGTAGCAAAACAATTCGTGATTATGGAGTATTAATGCCAGATTTACTCCATATTAAAGGATACAATGCAGCAAAACGATCTGTTTTTGTTATTAATGAGGATGGAAAAATTGGATACAAATGGGTTTCAGAGGATCCATTAAAAGAACCAAACTATGAAGAGATTAAAAATTTCCTGAAATAAGGAAAATATTTTTTTATTCTATCTCGGCTATTGGGTCGCCTTTAGCAACAGTTACAGTTTCTTTAATTTTTATGGATTTGACAACGCCATCCTTGTGTGCTTTCACTGATACTTGCATCTTCATTGATTCCAAAGTACAAATTACATCTCCTTTCTTTACAGAATCACCTTCAGCAACAGAAATAGATACAACTTTGCCAGGAATTTGACTCTTCAATAATAATTGCACATTTCCAGCACCTGCACCACCAGAATGTTTGAAGACGACTTCATCAAAGTGGGTATGACGATTAATTATGATTGGAACATTATCAATTACAATGTTCATTTCGTTAGTTGATTGATCAAGATATTTTGCTTTGTGATATTTTTTATCTAAAATAAATTCAATCCCAGTAGAATTCATATTAATAATTTTTAATTCATGTTCATTATCATTGATTTTAATTACATAATCATTGTTTCCAAGATTTTTTATAATCTTACCATCAAATGATTTTTCAATGTCAGCTATTTTGTAATCCATTATTTCATCAATCCAGTTTATTCTTCCAATTAGAATATGAGTTTGCATTATTTTGTACACGGCTCTTAAAGTATTCAGAATGAATTATTGCAGCAGCAATTGCGGCTTCGCTCTTCTCTAGTTTCTCATTCTTTAGGTCTTTAGTTAATTTGTCAATTATTCCATATCGTTTTAAGAAATCGGTAGAAAGTTCACCTTTTTTGTACTCTTCGGTATTTAGAATTGTTTTGTAAAGTGGAATTGATGTTTCTACACCTTGAATGTAAAAATCATTAAGTGCGGTAAGCATACGAGTTCTGGATTCTTCAAATGTTTGTCCCCATGTACATAATTTAGCCATCAAAGAGTCATAAAATGGAGATACTGTACATCCAGGATATAAGTAAGTATCACATCTAACACTAGGTCCAGAGGGGATTGTTACATCTGGAACAGGTCCGGTAGAAGGTGCAAAGTCTAAGAATGTATCTTCGGCATTAATTCTACACTCTATTGCATATCCTTTCATTTTAAGATCTTTTTGCTTAAATGGTAAAGGTTCACCATTTGCAATATCTAATTGAAGTTTGACAAAGTCCAATCCAGAAACCATTTCAGAAATTGGATGTTCCACTTGTAATCTTGCATTAATTTCAATAAAATAAAATTCACCATTATCTGCTCTTAAAAATTCGGCAGTTCCCAAATTAGTATAATCAACTGCTTCAGATGCTTTGACAACTAATTCACCTACTCTATCTCGTGTTTCTTGATCAACTACTGGAGAAGGTGTCTGTTCAATAAGTTTTTGATTTCTTCTCTGAATGGAGCATTCTCTTTCAAAAAGATGAACAGCATTACCATGTTTATCCCTACACATTTGATATTCAATGTGTCTAGTTTTTTCAAGGAATTTTTCAACTATAATTGCAGACTTTCCAACTGCAGAAATGGATTCACTTGTTACTGTTTGAAAACCTTCACGTAATTCTTTGTCATTTGTAACAATTCTAATTCCACGACCACCACCACCATAAACTGATTTTAACATAACAGGATAGTCAATGTCATTTGCAATTTTTAATGCTTCTTCAACATCTTTTACAAGTCCGGGACTGCCAGGAACTGTTGGTACTTTAGCTTTAAGCATAGCAGCTTTGCATTGCATTTTATCACCACAAAGATCCATAGATTTTGCAGATGGTCCGATAAAGTTTATGTTATTTTTTTCACAGGTACTTGCAAAATCAGAATTTTCTGAAAGAAATCCATAGCCTGGATGGATAGCATCTGCACCAGAAGACAAAATAACTTCAAGAATTTTTTCTTGATTAAGATAAGATTTTGCAGGTGCAGCTTCTCCTATGTGATAAGCCTCAGTTGCTTGTTTTACGTGCATAGAGTCATAGTCTTCATCAGAATAAACAGCAACTGTTTTGATTCCCAGTCTCTTACAAGTTCTAATTACTCGTAAAGCGATTTCTCCTCTATTTGCGATAAGTACTTTTTCAATCATATCCAATCACAAATTGATATTTCCATGTTTCCTAGGAAGTTGTTTTTCTCTTTTGTTTGTAAGCATTTCTAAAGCTTTAATCAACATAGGTCTAGTCTCAGCAGGATCAATTACATTATCAATAGTTCCATGAGACGCGGCAACATATGGATTTTCAAATTTTTCTGTAAATTCACCAATTAATTGCTTTTTAAGCGCTTCAGGATCTTTTGCCTCATCAAGGTCTTTTCTATACATTATTTTTACAGCTGCTTCTCCACCTAAAACAGCACATCGTGCAGTCGGCCATGCGTAATTAATATCAGTTCTGAGATTTTTACTTCCCATTGCAATATAAGCACCACCATATGCTTTTCCAATAACTAATGTTATTCTTGGAACTGTAGCTTCACAATATGCATAAAGCAGTTTGCTACCATGTCTAATAATTCCGTTATGTTCTTGATTAGAACCTGGCATGTATCCAGGGGTATCTACTAAAGTGATAAGAGGAATGTTAAATGCGTCACAAAATCTTATGAAACGTGCTGCCTTGTTTGAAGAATCAATATCAAGTGCACCTGCAAGATGTATAGGTTGATTAGCTATAATTCCTGCAACTTTACCATTAAATCTTCCATAACCTACTATAATGTTTGGAGCAAATAATTCATGCACTTCAAAGAATTCGTGATTATCAACAATTGAATTAATAATTTCTTTCATATCATAAGGTTGCAAAGGATTTTCTGGAATTATGTTGATCAGATTATGATCTAATCTATTTGGATCATCATCAGTGGTGATTTTTGGTGGCTCTTCAGTATTATTTTGAGGTATATATGAAATTAATTTTTTAATATAATCCATGCACTCATATTCATTTTGTGCAACAAAATGTGCAACACCACTTTTTGAACCATGTGTCATTGCTCCTCCAAGATCATCAAATGATATTTCTTCGCCAAGTACAGTTTTCACTACATCAGGTCCGGTAACAAACATTGTTCCCACCTTTTCTACCATAATTACAAAGTCAGTCATTGCAGGAGAATATACAGAACCTCCTGCTGAAGGACCAATACTTGCAGTAATTTGTGGAATTACTCCTGAAGCTAGTTGATTATGATAAAAAATATCTGCAAATCCATCAAGACTCATTATTCCTTCTTGAATTCTTGCTCCACCAGAATCCATTATTCCAATTATTGGACATCCGATTTTTACTGCATGATCCATTAATTTAGTAATTTTTTTAGCTCCCATCTGACTAAGAGTTCCACCAAGTACAGTAAAATCATATGCAAAAACAAAGATTTGTCTACCACTTACATTTCCATACCCGCCTACTACGCCATCTGTAAAGAATTTCTTTTTCTGCATATCATATTCATGGTAATGATGTGTGGTTAATGGATCAATTTCTGTAAAAGTCCCCTCATCAAGTAAAAGATCTATTCGTTCACGAGCAGTTAACTTGCCCTTATCATGTTGAGCCTTAATTCTATCTTGGCCACCACCCTGTAATGCTACGTTATTCTTTTTGGCATACCCTTCAATCTTTTCAGAATGCATAACAGTAATCTAAAGAAAAACACTTTCATATATTAATTTATTTTGAAGATTTCAACAGTGTGAAATTTTTACAAAAATTCAAGAATATCAAGAATTTTGGAAGTTTAGGAGTTAATAATTGGGAATTTTTTGTTTGTAGATTTTTGATAGAAACTAAAAGCATCTTTTTCATCACTACATTTCGTACAAATACAGAATTGGGATACATTTGGGATATCACAAATTTCGATAAATTTACATTGAGGGCATCCTGCAGGTGCTCCACATACAATACACTGTAATTGATCAATTTGGGCACATTTTTCATGTTTTACGCCTAATCCTTTTGCCCATAATCCAATTTCGTTGATCTCAATTTTTTTATTACATATAATGCATTTTCCTGGAAATTTCATAGGAATTTTTCTCCAACTCATTGAATTAGTCCAATCTCCTTTTCAATAATATCAGCATAAGTTTCTTCTAATTCTAATTCAAGTGTTTTATTTTTAATACAAAATAAAACAAAAGGGAGACAAATTGTTACAAAAGCACTTGATGACAAGTGTAATTTTTTTGCCATAATGGATGATAGGGATTTTATTTTCGCACCATCCCAACGAATTCTATTGAGTAACGGCCATGAAATATTGTATTGTGAATATCTAATTCTATCATCATTTTGATATAATTTTATTAAAATATCATTTAGATATCTTAGTAATCTCCAATTTTGAGTTTTCATAATTTTTCCAAAAAGCATATCAGCGTTAGATATTATTTCTAAATATTTTGCAAGAGTAGAATTATCTATACTACTTGTAATGATACTAGAATAAAATGCGTTAATTTTTTCTCTTGGATCAATTTGCATAGAATACAAAATAATTCTAGCTTCTTCAATTGAATTTGCTTTAAAGAAAGCATTTACTCCATCTTCAATATTAATATTTTCAAACTTTGTTTCTATTTGAGGGTTAAACCCTGTTACAAATGATTGTGTAAGATTAATCATAGAACGAATGTCTCCTTGTGATTTATCAATTACTTTTATTAAAGAACCTGGACTTAGTTTTGCATTTTCTTTTTTTAAAATATTCTCAAGGTAAACTTGCAACAGACGAGGAGGAATTTTTTTAAAATAAATTGTTTTTACAGCTTTTTTAATACTCTTCATTTTATCAGATGTGTCACTGTTTGCAGCAAGAACAATTGGAACTGTAGGTTCTTTAAGAATACCAATAAGTGCTGAAACACCTCCAAAATCACTGCGACCATGAATTCCATCTACCTCATCTATAAAGATCATGGGAGTTCCCATTAC
Organism: Nitrosopumilus sp.; assembly: GCA_029862745.1. Classification (NCBI taxonomy): domain Archaea; kingdom Thermoproteati; phylum Nitrososphaerota; class Nitrososphaeria; order Nitrosopumilales; family Nitrosopumilaceae; genus Nitrosopumilus; species Candidatus Nitrosopumilus sp. The sequence goes on from JAOTWS010000010.1 coordinate 17,639, forward strand.
ACTGACATTGGCTAATGCAGGTGTAAGAATTTCATTAATTCTGGATTTACTTCGAACGTCACTTGCATTAAGACCAATCATGTCATATCCAAATTGTTTGGCTACAAGATATGCAATTGTAGTTTTTCCAATGCCAGGAGGTCCAACAAGAAGAATGGGTTTTGTACCTTTTTTCCACTTTATAAACCACTCCATTATTGATGCACGTGATTCTTCATTACCTACCATATCAGAAATAATACGAGGTCGATATTTTTCAGACCACATCAATTCTATCACTTTGGAAGTTTAGATTCAAACTCTGACCATTTATTGGCCTTTAGTAGTTTATTGTACCAATATTGATTATAATGCTCCACAGTCAAGAATAAAAATTCTAAAAATTCTTTGTGGGAAAATCCTTCAGGTAGTAATTCAAGTGCAAGTCGAGCATCTTGCAAATAGAGATTACTTTTTTCCATAGTAATCTCAAATCCTTTTTTCACATCATTTGCTAATAATGAATAATAAAGTGGCCATGAAGGAATTTTTACAAATCCATTTTTAACAGAGTCTTCAATTTCATTTCCACATCCAACACCTTCGGCAGCTCTTGCCATTCCCAAATAGAAAATCTCTCCTAATGGTCGTTCTGCTAAAGCCATATTTCTACCAGCAGTTCCCATAACCGAGCGGTATTTTTTGTAAGACAATGTTATTTCTTCTTCAGTTATTTCTGTTGGTTTTGATTTTAATTTTTCATCTAGGTATTGCCCAATTCTTGCATCTTTGAATCCCTCTTCAAATTCTTTTAGAACTTGATTGCCTCCTTTGGAAATTTTATCTCTAGCTAATTTTAGAATATATGGATTCATTAGTTTGTAATCATCTAGAAAATCTAAATCTTCATCTTTGTCTACAATTCGATCCATAGGTTCACTTAGATCAATTGCAAGTATATGACCTTCAACTATATCTTGTTTTAATTGAGAATTATTTCTTTCAGAATAATCTGCTGCACCATCAAATAACCCATTAAAAACAGGAAAAGTCATTTTTACAAAATTAGAATTTAAAATTCGATTTACTCTATCTTTTAACACGTCGTAACTTTCTAATTTTGATTTTATAGGCTCAATTTCAGAAGAATTGAGTATTATTTCTGTAGAACCAACTTCATTACCAAATCCTTGTTGTGTAGAATTTGGATCAGAATCAGACTTTATTTCATAAAGTAAGCTTTGTGCAAATCTTTCAGCAAAGTTTGGAAATTCAGCTTCTGTTTCTTCTTTGTACTTGGTAAATAATTTGTAGCCTTTTGATTTGAATAAAGCTTGTTTGATTATTTGTTTTCCAGGTTTTGTGCTCATCAAAGCTTCTTTGCTTATGACAGATTGATCTTTGCCACTCACAACCGTTTAATTTTTTTATTGTTATTTATGCTTTCAAAACAAATGTTTTCTTCACTTAAATTACGAATGAGTGAATTCTAAATATGGAAATAATAGAAATTCTTCGTGAGGCTTCAAAAAAAATTTATGAAAATGTAAAAGAACTTGCAGGTACTGAACATGCAGCAGGTGATTTTGGCATAGGTGCAGGAGGAGACATTTCAAGAAACATAGACATAATTGCTGAAAAAACTGTTTTAGATTATTTGAAGGAAATCAATTTTCAATGCATTGTTTTAGGTGAAGAATGTGGGCGAGTTGAATTATCAAATAATTCTAAAGGATATATTATAATGGATGCAATTGACGGTTCTGCAAATGCAGTTAGAGGAGTACCATTTTTTTGCAGTTCATTGGCATTTGCAACTGAAAATAAACTTAGTTCTGTTACAGATGGTGTAATTACAGATTTATCAAATGGTGAGATGTATTGGGCTTCAAAAAATAAGGGGTCATTTTTTAATGGAAAGCAAATCAAAGTACATCATAAAGATCCAATATACAAAATAATTGGAATTAATACATCTGGTGCATCATCAGAGTTGATGAGACGATTATCTCCAATATATGAGGAGCATCAGCACATCAGACACTTTGGAGCAAATGCTCTAGAAATGGGATTTTTTGCTAGAGGAATAATGGATATTTTTATTGATTTAAGGGGGAAAATTCGGATTCATGATATTGCTGCAGGATATATAATTATCAAAGAAGCAGGAGGATTACTATTGGATGCAGATTTGAATCCATTAGATGAAGACCTAAGTTATGAAACACGAATTTCCTTTATTGCTGCTTCAAATCAGAAAATTCTTGATGAAATAATGTCATCAATCGATCAGAAGTTCATCAACAACACCAATTAAGTTATTGTGATTAATTTTGCATTTAATTTGGCATTTTAGAACAATTATTTAATTTTTGAATCAAAACATAACAGAAATATATTTATCCAAAGTCACAAAAAAACTTCTTGTATGGTAACTGAAATGAAAGCAAAGGTCATTTATAGTGAGTTGCTAAAAGAAGATCTTGTAATTATTAGATTAGTTCCAGAAAAAGGGATGCCACAATATAAGACAGGCCAATTTTTGACAATAGGTCTTCCAATACCATCAGAAAAAAAGATAGTTAGAAGAGCATATTCTATTGCATCACATGCAGAGAATAGAGATTATTTTGAATTTGTAATTAGATGGGTAAGAAAACCACTTCCTGGTAGAGTTACAACTGAATTATTTTATCTAAGTGTTGGGGATGAAGTATATCTCGGTGATCCTACAGGAGCTGCATTACAAATTAGTGACAAATTACCTAACGGACAAAAAGATACCAGACGAGTAATTTGTGTAGGTGGAGGTACAGGATTAGCACCATTTATTGCATTTGCAAAACATTTCCATGATACTAAGGATAAACGTGAAGTGGTTGTACTTCATGGTGCAAGTTATGTGGACGAATTAAGCTACAAACGTCTTTTGACAGATTTAGAATTAGAAAGCGAGAGAGTAGGAAGAGACAAATGGGATTTTAGATATAGAGCTGCTATAAGTAGACCAAAAGAATATTTCAATAGATCATGGAATGGTCATGTTGGTAGAGTAGAATCATTTTTTGCAACTAATAAAAAAACGGGTTTATCACCAGTAGAGGAAATGGTGGGAGAAAAACTAACTCCAGAAAATACAATCGTCTACATTTGTGGATATCAGGGAACAATTGACGGTGTGATTGAGTATCTAGGTCCAAAAGGATTTGTTACAGAACATGAGAAAAAACCAGATGGAAGTTTTGGTATTAAATACGAGTCATACGGATAGCAATTTTTATTACAACAATGATAGATTCCCATTTTTGGGAATAAAAAGGAATTTAGTATTAGTTAATTCATACCTGTGGATTTTTATACTGATTATTTTTCTACAAAGTATGGCAAAACTCAAGTGTAATGATTATGGGTTTGAATGTGATTTTGTGGCAGAAGGGGAAATGGAAAGTGTGATTGATAAGTTTAGAAACCATACTGATGAAGAGCATGGAATAGATTATTCTAAAGAAGCCATCATGCAATTTCTCTTAAGAAAAGAAGGATTATAACAAAATTAAGTATCTAGTCTTTTCATTCTAGCAGATAAAACAGGAAGTTCACTTTCAATAATTTTTTCAACTGCAGGAACAATACCGATTCGAGTTCTCACACTTTCTTCATAAATTTCTGCTATTTGATCTCTGAATAATAATTTGATTCCAGGAAGAACAGTTATTCCTTCATCAACAGCTCTAGGATCAGACAAATCCAAAATTAATGTACCCTTAGTCTTTTCTTCCATTACTAATCTAATTCTATCATAGGTAATTAAGAAATAATCAGATGTGGTGGCAACGAAAATAATATCATATTTATCAAACCCTATTAAGACATCGTTAAAATCCACAGGAGTTCCACCAAGAATAGTGGTAAAACCAGTAGCACGTTCAAGAGTTCTACTTGTGACATTAAATGGGATATTCTTTTTATCCAAAGCTTTTACAAGTGTTGCAGCAGACTCACCAGTTCCAATTATCAATACCTTTTTCTTAGAATCTAATCCTGCTTTTTCATCCACGAGTTTTACAGCAACATCACCAAGTGAAACAACATCTTTTGAGATTCCAGTTGTATTTCTCATTCTAGCAGATAATCTAATTACACTTTCAAATAATTTATTTAGAATTGGACCAGATGTTCCTGCACTTTTTGCAGTTGTAATAGATTGAACAACATCATCAAAAACATTTTGCCATCCAACAACTAAAGAATCTAATCCAGAAGCTAATCTTAAAAGATTAAGATACACATCATCACCCTTGTAAACTTCTAGAGTTTGATCAAAATGATCAATATCAATTTGCTCTAATGATGATAAAGACATCCAAGTATCTTTGATTTGATTCAACACAAGTGTTTTACCTTCTGCTCTTCTTGCATCTGGAGAATCACTAGTTTCAACATTACTAACTGTAAATATTTCAACTCTAGTTCCAGATTGAATTATTACACATTCTGCAACACCAGGAATTTTTTTAAATTCTGCACAAGCTGCATTGACGTCTTTGAAAGTAAATTTTGATAATGTATGTATAGGGACATTTTTGAAAGTTACTCTCGCGTTAACTACATCAAAAGATATTTGACTCAAATCATTCACCTATTACGCCTTAATCTTGTCCCTTCCACCCTTAGCTGTTCTAAAAACATTCATTCCAATATAGAAATTTTCATGTAAAGATTCTAAATAAATAATTTCATTTTCAATATCTTGTATTTCTTTTTTCGATGCCTCTGGATCATTTTTTAATTTTTCAAGTTTTAATTTTGTCTCTTCTAAAAATGAATCAACACCTCGCTCATAATTTGAAACACCACCAAATTCTGGACTAAGTACATGCTGAGGGATATAAGCAGGAGTTTGATCTTTGGGGGTTTCTGCATGTCTTGTTAATGATTCTTGTTGTTCTTGTGAAAGTATTGGCCTTGGGAATCTATCTTTTTTATCTAAGAAAAATTCAGGTTCACCCATCTCCCGTCTAAATATTTCTTCACCTTGTCGCTTAAAGGTGAAATCGGGTTTCTTGGCAGCATCAGCTTTAACTTCAGCTGCTATTGCCTTATATTCTTCTTCAGCTGCTGCTTCTGCTGCAGCTTTAGCAGCTTGAGCTTTTGCTAAAGCTACTTTTGCAGCAGCTTCTGCGGCTTCTGCTGCTTTTTCAGCTGCATCTGATTTCGCGATTGCTTCATCAGCTGCTTTTGCTTCATCAGCTGCTTTTGCTTCATCAGCTGCTTTAGTATCAATTTTAGGAGATTCTTCAACTGATGTCTTTTCAGAAGATGAATCTTCAGTAGATTTTTGATCTACTTTAGATTCTTTTTTCTCTTCAGACATCACATTTTACTAAAATTGCCTGAATTTTAATATTCTTGTAGGCGATTATAATATAACATATTTTTTTAATAACAATCATGAAAAGTCTAATTGATAGGAGCAGATTTTTATAATTAAGAAATAATGGCGCCCTCGGCGGGATTTGAACACGCGTCTCAGCCGTGACAGGGCCGAATTCTAGACCGGGCTATACTACAAGGGCACAAGTTGAATGAGTCAAATTGCCAGATTAAAAGTTTCTGTCAGAATAAAATTTTTTGTAAAAGACTAAATTATACACGATAAACATTTTTGTCAGGGTCTATGGCGCAGCCAGGTAGCGCACCGGACTTTTAATCCGGTTGTCAAGGGTCCGAATCCCTTTAGACCCGCTATTTTTTATTTTATAAGTTCATCTATTTGTTTTGATAATATTTCAATAGAAGAATTAATTTTATTTTCTCTTTTAGCAACAGTGATCCTATATTGATTAATCTTGCTTATTCTATCAGCAATCATTCTTTTTTGTTCTTCATATCCTGAGGAGCCAAATGATTTTCTGTCCTTAAGAGAAGAAACAACAGTTGTAGTAGAGATAATTTGTAAAACAATTTTTGGATCAACTTTAGTATCAAGTACAGATTTTTTTATTTGATCTAAAGTTAATTTTGAAATAGGTTTTTTTGATTGGTAAGATAATTGAACCAAAACTCCTGCAATTTTATGGGTTACACGAAATGGTATCCCTTCCAAAACTAATTTTTCAGCAATATCTAATGCAATTAGATTACTTGATTCAGTAACTTTTTTCATTTGTTTTTGATTTACTTTCATTGTAAGAAATACTGATTTTAAAATTACCAATGCGCTGATAGATATTTTTGATGTAGACCAAATAGAAGATTTAATTTGTTGCAAGTCACGGCCGTATCCGGATGCTAGACCTTTAACGGTAGTTAGAACTGCAGTAAGATTTCCTATAACTTCAGCAGTTTTCCCTCTTGTTAATTCTAAAAGATCAGGATTCTTTTTTTGAGGCATAACACTTGAAGGCGATGTAAACTCGTCAGATAACTCAATAAAAGAAAATTCCGATGAGGACCAAATTATAAGATCTTCAGAAATTTTACTTAGATTAGTCATTAAAATTGAAACCATTGCAACATATTCTGCTACAAAGTCTCGTGTGCTTGTTGCATCAATAGAATTTTCGACAAGATCATCAAAACCCAACATCTTTGCAGTGAAATGTCTATCAATTGGAATACTTGTTCCACCAACAGGCCCTGCGCCAAGTGGACTTTGATTTACTCGTTCAAACGTTCCAAATAATCTTTGAAAATCCCTAAACAAAACATCTGCATGTGCCAAAAGATAATGAGAGAAAAGACCAGCTTGAGCTTGCTGAAGATGAGTGTAAAGTGGCATGATTGTTTTTTGATGATTTTTAGCCACAGAGACTAGAGATTCAATAGTATCTAAAAGACAATTACAGATAATGTTGATATCATCTCTAATCTTCATGCGAATATCCAAAGCAACTTGGTCATTGCGAGATCTTGCAGTATGCATTTTTCCTCCACTTTCCATCCCAGCCTTTTCGATAACCAGAGATTCAATTAATTCATGAATATCTTCTGCTCCAGATGCTGAGTCAAGTTTTTCACTTTTCAGAGTCTCCAAGGCTGATAGTATTTTTTTTGTATCATTTTTTGTGATGATATCATTTTGAAATAACATCAAAGTGTGAGCTTGACTTCCAATAATATCATAAAACACAATATCAAAATCATCATTAATGGATGAAACGTAATCTAAAGTAAGATCACTCAAATCCGTACCAAGTCGTGAACGATACATTATCTAAGATTCTAAAATGGTTATATATAGCATCGACGCTTTTGCCGACATGAGCCAAGATATCAAACAGCTTCGAGTGAAATTATTTGATGAACTATCAAAGATTGTAGATCCTGAAATCAATACATCAATTGTTGAACTAGAATTAATTGATGAGGTGGATATCAACGACAACAATGTTAAAGTTGATTTGCATCTTACCAGTCCATTCTGTCCAGCAGTGTTTGGTTTTAAGATTTGTCAAGACATCCACGATAACCTTTTGAAGGTTGATGGTGTAAATGACGTTAAAGTTAATGTTTCAAACCACTTTATGGCTGAACAAATTAACAATCAAGTAAATAATAGCCCAAAACCAAAAAATTAGATTAACTTCTAAAACCAAGTAGGTATCCACGAAGTAGTTGAATTCCCATTGCAGGATCAACTCCTTTTGGACATACTTGACTACAAGAACCAGCAAAGTGACATCTCCAGATTCCGTGAGAGTCATCAATTATTTTTAGTCTAGAATCTTTTCCTTTATCTCTACTATCTGCAACGTATCGATATGCTTGTGCCAATGCTTGAGGTCCAACAAAAGAAGAGTCAGTTGCCATCGTAGGACATGCAGAATTACATAAACCACATTTAATACAATTAGCAAATTGGATGTATTGTTCTACTTCTTCAGGAGACTGTAGAAATTCTCTTTCGTCAGATTCTAGCTCCGAATCATCTCGTATTAGATATGGTTTAATTTTTTGATGAGTGTCAAATAATCTTTCAAATTTTACTGCCAAGTCACGAATAATCGGAAAATTATTCATAGGCTCAACTGTAACAACATTGGAGTTTAATTCACTAATTTTTGTAAAACATGCCAGCTTTGGTTTTCCATTAATCATCATACCACATGAACCACACGTAGCTTGTCTACAAGAATAACGAACTGCTACAGAATGATCAAAATGTTTTTTCACATCAAGGATTGCCTCTAAAACGGTAGTCCATCTCTCATAAGGAACTGTAAACTCCATAAATTGACTGGAATCATCATGTGTAGGATTAAATCTTGAAATCCTCAGAATAATTGTATTGGAAGAAGATAATGGTGTTGATGTTTTTTCATCTGCAATTCCAGAAACTTGAGCCATTCTATACCATCCCCATATTGGTCATAATAATTGTTCTTGAACCATAGGCTATTAATACAATCATTGCAGTAAGGGACCCATAAGAAACAGCTTTTTCATAAATTCTTCCTTGTTTTAATTCTAATAAAATAACTCGAAGTCCATTAAATCCATGAACTGAAAGCAAAATGAGAATAAGTTCGAGCATCCCAGCATATGGAATGAATTTATAGTTGGCAAGGACATTTTCATATTCTAAGGATTCTGCAAATCCTTGTGTGAGACGCATCAAAATATGAACTGCTACTAATGCTACTGCAGCTAAGGCAGTACCATAATGAATTTTCATAATTGTACTTTCTCTCATATTATTCACCAAACATTACCGCTAGACCATACAACATTGCAATTCCTGCAAGAACTATCGCTGAGTAAATTCCTATTTTATGTCTGTAATTTTGTGATGCAGGATCATATGGATAATCAGGTCTTGCAGGTTTTCCTACACCAATTCCTCCATGTCCCAACATCACTCTAATACCATTAACAGTATGAAATACACACATTGCAATCACAATTGCCAAAATTGCATGTCCCTCAGTAGTTTGAGTTAATTCAAGAAATTCATCCCATCCTACTTGTCCTCTTAAAATATTGCTTGTTTCATAAATATGACCAATGAAATATGCTAACAATCCCAATCCAGTTAATCGCATTAACCAATATGCAACACGTTCGATTCCATATCGGCGAGGATTTGCCATGCCTTTAATTCCTTCTTTGTGTTCGTCTTGAGTCATCTAGTATTTCCTCTCCACTGGTTGATATTTCGTAATGGTTACTGGATATGTTTTCATTATTGGCTCGTTTGGATCATAGTAAGCTAGTGTGTGATGTAAAAAGTTTGCGTCATCACGTTTAGTGTAATCAGTTCTTGCGTGTGCTCCACGGGATTCCTTTCTATTAATTGCGCCCATCAATACAATTTCTGCTACTCTGAACATAGAATCAAGTTCCATTACATTTGAAAAGTTGGTATTGTACTCTTTTGATTTATCATCAACGTGTTTCCAAGTCTGTTTTTTTAATTCACGAATTTTCTTAAGACCTTCAATAAGATTAGTTTCATTTCTATAGACATATGCCTTCTCATTCATAGTATCAGTTAGTTCCTGCCTAATTTCATATGGATTGACATCGCCATTACCTCGAAATATTCCATCATAGATTCTCTTTTCTTCTGCTGCAACCAAGTGATGGGGCCAAGGATTTGAAGAAGTATTATTGATAGCATATTCTGCTGCCAACTCACCTGTGATTTTACCCCAAACAATACATTCAGAGGTGGAATTTGCACCTAGACGGTTTGATCCATGAACACTATTACATGCAGCCTCACCTGCAGCCCAAACTCCTTGAATTTCAGTTGCACCATCAATATCTGTATGAAGTCCACCCATCATATAATGACAAACAGGTCTAATGTCAAGTAAATCCTCAGCAGGATCAATACCAGAAAATTTTATAGATATTTCTCTAATACCACCCAATTTTTCCTTGATTTTTTCATCTCCAAGATGTCTCAGATCAAGCTTCATACAATCAACACCGGTCTCATGTTTGAATCCACGGCCTTCTTGAATTTCAGTCATAATTGATCTGGATACTATGTCACGAGGAGCTAACTCCATTTTCCCAGCAGCATATGTTTTCATAAATCGTTCGTCTTTATTATTAAGAAGATAACCACCTTCTCCTCTTGCACCTTCTGTAATCAAAATTCCAGATGGTAAAATTCCTGTTGGATGAAATTGTACAAATTCCATATCCTTTAACGCCATACCAGCACGTAATCCCATATCCAAACCATCAGGAGTTGATGAAAGGGCATAAGTTGAAAAGCTGTACAGTCGTCCTGCACCGCCAGTTGCAATGATGAGGGATTTTCCTTTGATAGAGTAAAACGTACCAGATGATAGTTCTATTGCAGTAACACCCATGAATTTTTTCCCATCATGAATAATTGATGTTACAAACCATTCGTTAAGATATTCAATGTTTTCAAATTTTTGACATGTATCATACAAAGTTTGCATTTCAAAGAAACCTACTTTGTCTGATGCATATGTTGCTCTAGGAAAACTATAACCTCCGAAATTTCGTTGATCTATTCTTCCGTTTGGTCTTCTAGACCATGGCATACCCCAATGATCTAACTGATGAATTTCTTGAGGCATTTCAACACAGAGTCTTTCAGCAACATCTTGGTCAGCAAGAAAATCACTTCCTTTTACAGTATCATAAACATGAGATTCGATTGTATCACCTTCCTCCTCAAAAAGTACTGCTGCTGTTCCTCCCTCTGCTGAAACAGAATGAGATCGCATTACTTGCACTTTTGAGACTACACCAATTTTGAGATGAGGTCCTTTTTTTGCAGCCGCTATTGCTGCTCTCAATCCAGCAAGACCAGATCCACAAATTATCAAATCAAATTCCAATGATTCTACCATGATAGTCAGATTTTGCTGCAAGTGAGTTAAATATGTAGTAATGGTTAGTGAAAAACCGAAAAATTGAAATATATCACTAGTAATATCACTAGTGATGATTTCAGAATGGTTTCAAAGAGTAGGAAGTTCAGTTCCAAGAGGTTTTTCACGATATTTCATTTTAGAGCTACTACAAAAGAAACCTCACACAGGTACAGAAATTATCAATTATGCATCAGAGCAGAGTAATGGAATATGGAAACCTTCTCCAGGGTTGATCTATCCGTTACTTGGAAGATTACTTGATGGGGGATTGATTGAAGAAACAAAAGATGGTAGATATCAATTGACAAAAAAAGGAATTGAAACTGCACAAGATGTTGACAAAGTTAATGATATTGTAAAAAAACAATTAGATGTTCTTTTCAGATTAGGGAATGTGGGTAGATTTGTTGCATTGGATTTATTAGATAAAATCTCGAGCATTGGAGCTATACTAAGCTCAAATATATCAAACATGACAGATGAGGAAACTGAAAAATATAGAAAATTTCTTCAAGATGAACTAAAGAAAATAGATGAAAATAATTCAAAGAAAAAAGGAAAAGAGATTAAAATAGAATAATTTTTTGAAAAGTAGAAATTAATCTAATTTAGAATTATCACGGATCACTACCAAATAATAAAAATCCATAGTTTTTGGATCATGGTTTGATGGATAACTTGATGGTTATGATCTAGTTTTGTTATTAGTCATCCGATTAATTAGCAAGATATTTTTTGTGTAGAGAATCTACGTTTTCACTTTTAGTTACATTTGCAGCTTATATCATTGCATTAATTATACAACCATTTGATAGTTTATTTTTGAAAATTTTGGTGATGAATAATGTTCTTTATAGGAATAATTTCTGGACTTGTTGTATTATTTCTCAGATTTAGAATGAATCACAAGTATGGCTTGTAAAACAAAAGAAAACTGAAAAATCACCATTAAAAAAACTTCTTTCAAGAAAAGGTGGAAGAAATGATTCTTTTTCTTTTTGATTTTTTTGACAGGTTCATGTATACATATTATACATTAATTGAATTTTATACAATATTTTTACAAAATTATGTGAAAATTAAGAAATCTAAAGTTTTAGCATTAATGATTATGTGAACATCTTTGTTTTATCAATTCTTTACAGGCTATCATAGTCAAAAAAAATTAGAAAAAAGAAAACAATCGCATTTTTTCAATAGTGATATTTACAGTTCCAACAGTCTATCGGTTATACTATTGCCAAATCGATATATGAGATTATAGTATAAACGGTAATTATGATTATTCTTGAAACTACAGATTTTGGACCAATCCGTGCATTTTGTCTGAAAGGTTTTTGACGGAATTTGGAAACATTACAAATGGTTTTATGTATAATGACTGATTAATTTTTGGTGCATGTATACCTCAAAGTGCAGTGACAATACCATCAAAGACATAGAATTAATTTCAGTTTAACTTAGAATGAACATAATATGAGTCTAGTGATCATGTTAATTGATTCGAGGATCAATCCAGAAACAAGTTTTACGTAGATTAAATTATGATATTTTTTTAAAATCATAAATAATTCATAGAAAAAATAGATTCATGAAAAATTTACGTAGTATGTTAAAGTCAGGTAAACCTCTTGTTATTCCTGGAGTATATGACGCCATTGGTGCAAAAATTGCAGAAAAAGTTGGTTTTGATACAATGTTTCAAACAGGTTATGGAACTTCTGCAACTTTATTTGGAATGCCAGATTATGGATTCATCGGTGCAACTGAAACAGTAGATAATGCAAGAAGAATATGCAGAGCAGTTTCAGTGCCAGTTATTGTTGATTCAGATACAGGTTATGGGAATGCTCTAAGTGTTTGGAAATTAGTAAAAGAGATCGAGTCTGCAGGAGCTTCTGGTATTTTTCTAGAAGATCAGAAATGGCCTAAAAGATGCGGACATATGCAAGGAAAAGAAGTAATTTCACAAGAAGAGTACACAGAAAAACTAGGGGCAGCAATTGATGCACGAGAAAATAAAAATTTTATTATTGTTGCTAGAACCGACGCAAGAGCTACAGAAGGATTGGATGCTGCAATTGAACGAGGAATCAAAAATAAAAAAACAGGTGCAGATGCCATATTCATCGAGGCACCAAGATCAATAGATGAAATGAAAACAATTGGAAAATCAATCAAAGCACCTCTTGTTGCAAATATGATAGAAGGTGGAGCCACACCATTGAATTCTTCTGAAATATTAAACAAAATTGGATTTAATATAATACTATATCCACTTTCAGTGTTATTTGCAAACACATTTGCTACGATGAGCATTCTAAAAGAATTAAAGAAGACTGGAACTACTGCAAAATTCAAACAGAAAATTGTTAATTTTGATCAGTTTAATGATTTGGTAGAATTACCAAAGTTTAAAGAAATGGAAAAACGGTATGGGTTTTCAAAACGTGAATAAAATAAAAAATTTCAAGCAAAGTACGGTTAAGATGTAACTCTCTTTACTTCAATTTCTATTGTTGAAACATTTCTAGTTCTACCGTCTTGAGACTCTAATGATTCTGAGCCAATTTTAATTTCTCCTATAGAGTAGCCTGCATTTTCTGTTTTTCTTGCAATGATTTGAGCTACATCCACAGCACGACCTATGCTTAGTCCTCTAGCTTTTATACTGACGGAAGGTAAGTTTGCCAATTGAATTAGCGCTGATGTTACATATGCCATCAATGGTTTCTTACCAATGAATACGGTGTCTCGGGTTTCATTTGACATGTCGTATTTCCTATTTAACGATAATTTAAAGCTAGGAGGGTTTTAATGAATTTAATAAAAAGAATTTGAAAGATTTGAACTAATATTAACCTGAAAAAATGAGTTTCTTCATAACTTGGAAAATATTTTAAAAATTTTAGAGTCAGGCAAAAATATAGAAAAAATCAAAATTCTGGAAACCTTAGAACAAACAGACAATCCAACAATTTTAGAAAAAATAATCTCAAAGTTAAATGATGAGAGTATTCAAGTTAGAGGAGAGGCATTTAGTGCACTCCTATTAAATAAAAACAATATTTTGAAGTTTTTAATTAAAAATTTGAATTCTGCAAGTGAAAACATTAGAGGTTATACGTCATTAGTGCTAGCAAATAGAAATGAGACATCATCAATTCCCGAAATAATGAAACTTGTAAAAGATGAACATCCTATAGTCAGATCATGTGCACTTGGTGCACTAGGACATCTTAAATCTCAGGAAGCGAAAAAGATTTTTCTGAATTCACTTTTTGATTCAAATATAGAAGTAAGAAAAAGTGCACTTCAAGCAATTATTGAGTTAAATATTTTAATTTCAGAAGAACAAATCAAGCAAATTCTTAAAGAAAAAGATCATGAAATTGAGAAAATGATTTCTAAATTAAGAAAAAGTGGACCGGAAGGGATTTGAACCCTTGATCCGATGCATGCCATGCACCTATCCTACCAGACTAGACGACCGGCCCAAATATCAGAATTCTGATCGAAATACGTTTTTCAAATTGGTTATTAACGTTTAGCGGTATAAAATAAAATCAAGATATCAAGATAACACAATATATTTAACCGTGTGAATGTTGATTCAATCGTTATGGTAGTAGATAACAAAGCAACTATCACTTATGTTCAATTATTAAAAGAAGATCTTGTAATTCTCAGAATAGTTCCAAAAGAGGGTCCTGTTCCAGATTATAAAGCAGGTCAATTCATCACATTAGGGTTACCAAATCCTTCAGAGGGAGGTAAAATTGTTAGACGTGCTTATTCAATTGCATCTCATCCTGAAAATAAGGAATACATTGAGTTAGTAATAAGATGGGTAAGAAAACCTCTTCCAGGTAGATTAACTACACAAATATTTAATGCAAAAGAAGGAGATGAAATTCTTTGGCTAAAGCCTACAGGTAGAGCTTTATTGATTAATGAAGAACTATCAAGTGGTGAAAAAGATAATAGAAGAATTGTTTGTATTGGTGGAGGTACAGGTCTTGCTCCATTTGTAAGCTTTGCTCAACACCTTCATGATTCTGGAGATAAAAGAGAGATAATTGTTTTGCATGGTGCAAGTTATGTCGATGAATTAAGTTACAAAGATCTTCTAACTAATTTAGAATATGAAAGTGAAAAAAAGGGTAAGAGTGAATGGAACTTTAAATATAGAGCTGCAATAAGTAGACCACAGGAATGGTTTAATAGATCATGGTCGGGTCAAGTTGGACGAGTTGAGACTTTCCTAAGACCTAAAGAGAACGGAATATCTCCACTTGAAGAATTAGTTGGAGATAAAATTACTAAAGAAAATACAATGTTCTATGTTTGTGGTTGGCAAGGAACAATTGATGGTGTTATGGATTTCTTAAAACCAAAAGGTTTTGCCACAGAACATGACAAACGAGAAGATGGTAGCTTTGAAGTCAAATACGAATCATACGGATAAAAATTTTAAAAAAGATGATTGGTTTACAAATCAATCATTGAAATATGAGACTTGATCAGGATATAGAAATTGATTACTGCATTATATCTTGCTCACTTAAATCCAGTAACTAATGCTCATGTGGAGATAATTTCAGAGCTAAAAAAAGAAGCAGACATTGTAAAAGTTATGCCTGTAGTTTTCAAAGATGGTGAAAGAGAGATCAATAGTAAGAGTTTTCCATTTAATTTTGAAACCAGAAAAAAAATGCTAATGTCTATTTTTGGGGACTCAATTCAGATTAGTGATGATTATGCATTTTTTGCTCCATTCAAAAAATACTTGCCTCCATTATTGACTCCTAAATCATGGCAATTGCGAAAGCAAGTTCTTCGTGGGGTTAAAGGAGGATTTTTTTCATATACAGGAGATAAGGTTGAAGGTTACATGTTAAAATTTTATGGACTAAAACCAAGAATAAGAGCAAGAAAGAGACTTTCAGCCTCATTAGTTAAAGAAAAATTGTTTGATGCAGCACTAGGAAAAGAATCATCATGGAAAAAAGATGTTCCAGAAAGCATAGCAAAAATAATTGAAGAAGAATGGAAAACAGTACAGAAATTTGCTAATTCAGAAGATATGACTAGAAGAGTAGCAGGGATGAAATTTCCTAAAGAAGGGTATAGTCAAAAAACACTCAATATCCATCCTGGAAGTAAACCTAAGATATAATTGAAAATAGATTAATACACACCGTGTAAAAGTTTCCTATGAAACTTCCGCTTTCAAAATATGTATGGTTTGATGGAAAGTATGTTTTAACGGAAAAAGCCACTGTGCCAATAACAACTCATGCAATTCATTACGGGACATCAATCTTTGAAGGGATTAGAGCATATTGGAATGGAAAAAATCTGTATGTGTTTAGATTAGATGAACATGTTAAACGATTTAGAAGATCAGGTCAATTTTACAATATTTCATTAAATTTCTCAGATAACGAAATTACGGATGCAATAATAGGAGTTTGTAAGAAAAATAAAATAAAAAAATCATGCTACATAAGACCATTTTATTTTGTAGGAGATTACGGAATTAATCTACATGTAACTGAAAAGGCTCCAACAAATGTTGCGATATTTACATTTCCTTTTGGGGATTTGTTTAACAAGAATGGGATAACTGCAGGAGTTGTATCATGGAGAAAATTCTCAGATATATCTACACCACCACAAGCAAAAATGGGAGGGAATTATCTAAATTCCATAATTGCAACACAAGAAGCAAAAAGAAATGGTGTTGATGAAGCAATTTTGCTAGATCATAATGGAAATGTTAGTGAAGCACCAGGTGAAAATATCTTCATTGTAAGAGAAGGTCAATTATTAACACCATCACTTGCTTCATCAGCACTTGAAGGGATTACACGAGATGCAATTATCAAAATTGCAAAAGATTTGGATATTGATGTCATAGAAAGAAACATTACAAGAAGTGAGTTAATTATATCAGATGAGGTTTTCCTGACAGGAACTGCAGCTGAAATTACTCCAGTAGTAGAAATTGATTCAAAAACGATTGGAAATAGAAAGCCTGGCGATATCACAATAAAGATGATGCAAGAATATACAGACATAATAATGAACAAAAATGATAACTATTCTTATTGGTTAACTAAGGTGTATTAGGTGAAAATTGTTCAAATTGGAACTGGCGGATGGGGTAAAAACCACATTAGGATTTTATCTCAACTAGGAGTTTTAGTTGGAATATGCGATGCAAATTCTGAAAAAAGTAAAGAGTACGGAGAAAAATATTCTGTAAACCATTATGAGACATTAGATGAATTACTAAATTCTGAGGATTTTGAGGGTGCCTTTGTTGTTACACCTACATCAACACATACAGAGATTACAGAAAAATTGCTAGAGGCAAAAAAACATGTATTTGTTGAAAAACCAATGACATACACATCACAAGAAGGTGAAAAACTTACAAGGCTTGCAAAAAAAAACAAGGTGATTCTTACATGTGGGTATATCGAACGATTCAACCCAGCAGTAGATGTTGTAAAAAAAATGGTTAAAGAAAAGAAATTTGGAGATCTGGTAATGTTAGAATTTCATCGTGAAAATAGAATGCCCCTACATATCAAAGATGTTGGGATTATTTATGATACATCTGTTCATGATATTGATACTGCAAATTGGTTGTTCGATGATATGCCTCATGTAGTATTTGCAAGAGCAGGAAAAATAAAACATGAACATGAGGATTTTGCAAGTATAATGTTGGGATATAAAGATGACAAAGTTGCAATTATTTCATCTAACTGGGTCACACCAAAAAAACTTAGAAAATTTAATGCAGTTTGTACAGATGCAATAATTTCTTCAGATTTTATCACCCAAGAAATTATCGTAGAAAAAGACGATGAAACTCAAACAGTTCAAAATAAAAAACAAGAACCACTATTGTTAGAAATTCAAAGTTTCTTAGGGGCTATCGAAGGGAAAAACGAGCAGGTTGTTAAGTCACAAGAAGCAGTAAACGTTACAAAAATAGCTGAAGCTGCACTTTTATCTAGCCAAAAAGGGATACCAATCTATCTGGATCTAAAATGAACAAAACAATGATGAATATTTTAGCATGTCCAATTGACAAAAATTATCCTTTAGAATTATTTGAAATTAATGAAAAAGGGAATGTTGTATCAGAAGGAGCATTATTCTGTACAAAATGTTCCAGATTTTATCCAATAATAGAAGAAATTCCAATCATGCTACCTGATGAATTACGAGACAAAAAACAAGAGATGGAATTTTTAAAAAACAATAAAAACATGCTGCCTGAAAAAATTATTACAAAGGCAAATCCATGGCATTTGTGAGAAAATGGTTACAAATTTTATTTCTGAAAAAGCCAAAATTGGTAAAAATGTGCAGATTTGGCATTTTTCATATGTTGGTGATGATACAGAAATTGGGGACGGTGTCAAAATTGGCTCTCTTGCGCATATTGATTACAATGTAAAAATTGGTGCAGATACAAAAATTGAAGGTCAAGCATACATTCCACCACTATCAAGAATTGGGAAAAATGTATTCATCGGTCCTGCAGCAGTATTAACAAATGATCCTTACCCTATGTGTAACAAAATGATAGGTGTTACAATTGAAGATAATGTGATAATTGGTGCACGTGCAGTTATCAAAGCAGGTGTAATTGTGGGAAGAAATAGTGTTGTTGCAATGGGTGCAGTTGTAACAAGAGATGTTCCTGAGAATTCAGTTGTTGTTGGTTCTCCTGCAACTATAAGATACAGCAGGGATGAGTATGACAAAAAACAAAGGCAGTGGAAAGAAAGTTAGGATTTAATTTCTTTTCTGAAAATCATATTTTTTAATTTTGATAGAATTAAAATCCAAACCACAACTAAAACAATGGCAATTATTGCTTTTATAACAGATGCAATAAACCAATCAAGATCACCAAATCCAGAAATAGATATCGGTCCTAAAAGAGTAACAACGATTCCACCTCCGGCAAGAATCAAAACCCACATTGTAAACAAAAATCCAAATAAACTATATTTCAAAATGATATCTCCATTAGAAATGCAGTAATTATAGCCAAGATTCCTGAAAAAATAGCCAGTCTGAAAATTGCATATACTACCTGTAGTTCAGATAATGGACCTCCGGCAAGAATTAGTCTTACTAAAGTTACAGGAGCAGTTTTATCATCAGTAGCTTTTAGTCTAAAATCATTAGTATGTTCTACAGGCTTTCCTTTGATTTGTCTATGTTCTACAATTCGCTTTACGCTTGATAAGAACAAAAATGAGTTGATTATAGCAGGTAATAGTGCAACTGCCGCAATAATTTCTACATCACCTACAATGGCAATTGCACCATACATTGCACCTAATGTTAACGCTCCTGAATCACCAGGGAAAATTTTACTTGGAATTTTATGATACTTGTAAAATGCTAATGAAACAAACCCAAGCGGTAAACTAACTATTGCAATTTCATAATGTTGCACGATAAACAAGCAGATTGATAAGGAAAAGCTTGCAATCATCATAAAACCACTAGCAGCACCATTAAGAACATCAATGGAGTTGATTGTGTTTCCAGTTATAGTTATCATTAAAATTATCAATGCAATGTACAATACAGGGATTTGCACTGTTCCAAAAAGTGGAAACGCAAGATCTGAATCATAGGTACCAAATATTATAATTGGAATTGCTGCAAGCGCAAGTGCCACAGGTTTAAACCAACCTCCCATTACTTTTCTGTCATCAACATAACCTATTACAAAAGCAGCTGCAGTTGTGATGATTATTACAAGAATTTCATTCATCTGTAAAAATGCATAAAGTGTAATTTCTGATGCAATTATTCCAATAATTATTGAAGGGCCACCAGGTCTAGGTACCATTACATCTTCTTTTTTATTCATGTCCTTCACAGCAAGATTTCTTTTTTCAAGTAATTTGATTAGTGGTGGAGTCATTGCAAATACTACAAAGAAGGCAATAATGCAAGATAGTATAGCAGGAAGTATTAATTCAATCAATTATCTAACCTTTCGTAATTCTGTTTTTATGTTATCTGCAAGGGTTAAACCAATTTTATCAATTTTTGCTAATTTACTTACAGGGATTTTTCTCAAATCATCTAGATTCTTTACTCCATGTTTGTAAAGAATTCTGGATCTAACTCTTCCTATTCCTTTAATTTGAACTAAATCAAGTAGCTCCTCTCTTATTCCATAAGCTATTCGGTTTCTTAGATCACCTAATTCTTCAAGTAAATCTGCCCTCTTAACATGTTTTGATATTTCTCTGAGGCAGTATACAAGCCAATCAGCATTTTCAGTCATTCGGTGCATATCTCCAGACTCTATTCCAAGACTATCAGAAAGAGATAATTCACTAGATTCAGTAATCCATGCCTGCAAGGCCAAAAGACTTCTTGAGCAATCATATTCTGATATTGGTTCCAACAGTTCTGAAGAATTATTTTCAATCATCAGACTAGCTGATTCATAGTCTTTTTGTCGGAGTGAAAATTTTGGAAAGAATTCTTCACAATTTGTAATTAAATGTAAAAATCCAAATGTGTGTTTTCTTTTTTGAGATATATTTTCAATAGCATCTCGAAAATATGTTGCAGTTAGAGGATCAATGTATAACATCGATGTCTTTTTTCCAAATTCAGTAGATGCATATCTTTCGCCTTTTTTAATAATCAAATATTGGCTAGAAAGAAAACGGAGCGAAATATCAATTGCAAATTTTAATGTGGATTTTCTTGATTGTAGTCCACCTAACGTTTCCAAAAAGAATTCTAAGATCTCTTCTTTTTTAATTCCAGGATGAGTTACTATAACACTAAGAATATGGGTTCTCAAAGATTTATCATCAGTAATTTTCGAAATTATTGGTTCAGGTTCACCATTAATGTAATATTCAATTAATTCCTCAGCGTTTCCATTTCCAACAATTATTGATTCACCATAATCATCATATTGAGGTCTACCAGCTCTTCCACAAAGTTGTTTGTATTCTAAAATACTGATTGGCCTATTTGCTCCAACTTTAGCATTATATCTATTAATATTTGAAATTACAACTCTTCTTGCAGGAAGATTAACCCCAGCAGCTAAAGTAGGAGTAGATGAGATAAGTTTGATAGTTCCATTACGAAATTCGGTTTCTATGATTTCTCTACATTTTTGATTCAATCCAGCATGATGAAATGCAACTCCTTTTTTTACAAGTGAAGCTAATGTTTTTACTAATTCCGTATGTTCATTTTCAGAAAGAATTTTTTTAGATATTTTTTCTAATTCAGCTAGTTCGTTTTTTTTTAAATTTTGAGAAATTATATCTGCAGCCTTTGTTGCAAGTGATTTTGAGCGAGTTCTAGTTTCTGCAAAAACAAGTGATTGACCTCCTTGTTGTACTGATTGTACACCTAGATCTATTGGAGTTCCACGTAAACTACGTTCAATTTCAAAGGTTTTACCATCATTCATGGTAACCTCACCGCCATCACATACACCTTCAGAAAGAGGAACTGGTCTCCAGTTATTTTTTACAAGCGTACAGCCAAGCCAATCGGCAATCTCATTAGAATTTGTTATTGTTGCACTAAGACCTACAATCTGAGGTTTTGTATCCAATAATTTAATCTGAGTAAGAATCATTTCAAGTGTTGGGCCTCTACTTTCATCACCAATTAGATGCACTTCATCAGAAATAACTAAGCCAATTTCTTCAACCCATTCTACACCATGTCGAATAATAGAATCCATTTTTTCATTTGTTAAAATCAAGACATTACTAGTCTCTAAATTCTTCTCAATATTTTCAAAGTCACCAGTTGATATACCAATTTTAATTTTTTTACCTAGAGAAATTTTTTCTAATTTTTTAAACTCTAAAAATTTTTCAGCAGCTAAAGCACGCAATGGACTAAGATAAACGACCTTACCAGTATTTTTTGAAAGATAATTAAGTATTGCAAGCATAGCAATCAGTGTCTTTCCACTTGCAGTAGGAGCTGAAACTAGGATACTTTTTCCGTCAAGTAATCCAGATTTTACACTATCAGCTTGTGGAGGATATAGTTTTTCAAAACCTTGTGATTTCAAAAAATCAATTACAGGATCAGGGAGTTCTAATTTTTCTATTTTCATACTCGGTTATAGTGACCTGGTTTTGATTCATAAATAGATGCTTCTCTAAGCATTCTTCGTATATAGTTTCTTGCTTCTTCTTCTGTGAACTTTTCACTCTTTTCAAGCTCTTTGACAAATGTTTTTTCATCTACTGGAACTTTATTGTCTCCTTCAAGACTTTTGAGAACATCCATGAATAATTGCATCTTTGAAACTTCACTTCTTGGTTTTCCTTGCAATACTCCAAGATCAACCTTACCAGTATTGACATCAACTCCTGCATCTTGAAGCATACTCTCAATCAGAAATATTGCACGTATTGCATCTTCCTCTTCAACCTTGTCTTTCATGAGCAATCTTGCTCTTGCAGTTGAAAGTCGTATTATTCCCTCAAGTTGTCTAGGGGTTACAGTAATCATTTCTTCAGATTCTACATTTCTCATCTGAAGATAATAGGCTAAAATTTTTTCTTCTGCTTCTTTTGTCATGTCAGGAACTCCACGTTTTGCATAGGAAAGATATTTTGTCAGCAAGTCAACTTCAATGACAGATTTTTTGTCTGTTCCCTGTGTGGTGTTTCTTTGAATAATGTGTCTTGCAATCTTTTCATCTCGTTCCTTAGTAGGAATATCTCTAACAACAAAGATCAAATCAAATCTAGTAAGTAATGGAATAGGTAAATTTACATTTTCTGTGATATTTTTGAATGGATCATATTTTCCATACATCGGGTTTGCTGCAGCTAAAATTGAAGTTCTGGCATTTAGTGTTGCTACAATACCACCTTTTGCAATACTGGCTGATTGCTGTTCCATAACTTCATGTAATGCACTTCGGTCCTCAGGTTTCATCTTATCAAATTCATCTATACTTACAATACCTTGATCACCAAGTACTACAGCACCAGCCTCTAACATCATAATACCAGTTTTATCTCGAACTACAGCAGCTGTAAGTCCTGCAGCTGTTGATCCTCTACCTGAAGTATATAGACCTCTTGGTGCAATTCTTGCACAGAATTTTAGCATCTCAGATTTTGCAGTACCAGGATCTCCAACCAGAAATACGTTAATGTCTCCTCTAATTTTACTTCCATCACCAAGTAATTTTTGATTAGATCCTACAAGGAGCAACAAAATAGCCTCTTTAATTAATGATTGACCTTGAATATGTGGAGCAAATGAATCAATTAGTCTTTGATATACATCAGAGCCCTGACTAAGTGCAATGATCCTTTTTTCTTCTTCAGGGGAGATCTCTTCTCTTCCTATTTTTCTGTCAGTTTTTGAACCACGGCCACTCAAAAATTCAATATTATTTCCCTCAATTCTCAATCGGTATAAGCCACTATGTCCTCTTTGAACTCCTGCTACTGATTCTTGTTCTACCCTCACCACTCCAGTAAGAATAATTCTATCACCTGGTCTTGAATTATCTACCAAATCCTGTCTGATTGTGACGTCAATATAGTGTGGAAGCTGTCCGGGAGGTAAATCCTCAGGAAGTTCCTGTAATCTCAAAATTTGAAAATCTATGAATTTACTTGCTTCTGGTTTAAGTTCAAAATCTCTGTGTTTACAACTTGGGTTATCACAGACTACTGGAAGTTTTACATCCATTCCTTTGAGCTGAATTATTTTGGTTTGGTGTTCATCAGGACATACAAAAATTAGTTCTTTTGCAAGAGGTTTCACCTCTGAGGCTCTAACAACCATTCCCGAAACACTGGTAATATGTCCAATTGTTTCTGCATTAATTTGTCTTAGACTTCTTTCAAGTGGAAAATTAATTAATCTTACACGAACTTCATCCTTAATTTTTTCAGCATAATCAGGAAATCTTGTTTGTAATGCTTCTTTGATAGCTCTAGAAAATGCATCAAATATCATATCAGGATTTTTAGAAAAGATAACTTCAATTTCAGGTTCTATTACCAAATCATTGTAATCAACGATGATGAATTTTGCATTTTTGGGCATCATTTCATCGATTGCATTTACATACTTGTAATTCCCTTGTATGTCTTTAAATCTAGTTAGAAATTCTTTTACTCTATCTGACAATGCAGAAGGAGTAAATGTACTAGATTGCACGTTACTCATTTGTAACACCTGTTATTTGTCGTTCAAATTCTATGCTGTTATCATAGATAGTTTTGTAGAAAACGGTTTCCTCAACAGTTAGTTTATTGTATAACTCAGAATTTAGTTTGATAGAGTCTGCCATCTTTACAAGTTTTCCCCTTCTCATTCTAAATAATTCCAACTTCATACTTTCAACTTTATCAAAATCATCGCGATTTAGTACTTTCATAGATTCCTTTAATTTTATGTAAAAGTGAGGATCCAAGGTAGATAGTTGATATTCTCCAACCATTTTTTCTTTTGACAGAGCTTGTTTTAGTTCAGTAATCATGTCAGGTGAATGCATTATACCTAAATTATTATCAGATAGAATCTTTCCTACCCATTGAGGCATGTTATTAGTGTCACCTTGTGTTCCCTCAATCTTTACTCCTGCCACATTAAATTTGAAATCCTGATTAACGGTAAACTTAGCATCCTTTAGGCGGTATCCAATCGAATGCACTTTTTCTATTTTATCTATTTCCATATAAGATCACTTATGGTCATTAAGATCCTCAAGTATCGGATCGATCAATTCTCTTAACAATTTAGTTAGATCAATTGATCCTAATTAATCTCAGGCTGATCGCTTATAGAATAGAGCATATTTTGATTTTAAGGTGTAGTATTACACAATAACCAATTCGGATTTATTAATGGGGATTAATCCTTTGATACTCATGTCTACAACAGGTATGTGGGTAGAAAAATATCGACCAACAAAACTTTCTGAAATCGTAAACCAGACAGAAATTATTAACAGTTTGGAGGCTCTAATCAAAGATCCAACAGATATGCCTCACTTAATGTTTTCAGGATCTGCCGGAGTTGGAAAGACCACTGCAGCATTATGTATTGCAAGACAAATTTTAGGGGAAAATGCTAAAGACTATACACTTGAGCTAAACGCATCTGACGAAAGAGGAATTGGCATGGTCAGAGAAAAGGTAAAAAAGTTTTCAAGATTTGCAGGAATGGTAGAAGTTCCATTTAAGATCATTATTTTAGATGAATCAGATGAAATGACTGCAGATGCCCAGACAGCACTCAGAAGAATAATAGAAGATACTGCAAAAATATGTCGATTTATTTTCATTGCAAATAATATTTCAAAAATTATTGATCCTATTCAGAGCAGATGTGCTACCTTCAAATTCACATCAATACCTGAAGAAGATATAATCAATAGATTGGAAGAGATTGCAAAAAAAGAAAAGGTAAAGGCTGACAAAAAGGGTCTAAAGACAATTTATGATTATACTGAAGGAGATTTAAGGCATGCCATTAATCTATTACAAGCAACTGCGAGTCTAGGTGGAATTACCGAAGAGAATGTAAAGGCATCCGCAGGGCTGACAAAAATCAGCGATGTTGATGTGGTTTTAAAAATTGCATTATCTGGAAAAGTTCTAGAAGCCAGAGAGAAAATGATTGAATTAATCAAAGTTTATGGAATGTCTGAATCAGATTTTCTAAAATATATCAACGCATCGGTATTCAAATCAAAACATGATAAATTGGCAGATATTTTAGAAGTGATTGCAAAGTATGATTATAGAATATTAGTTGGGGCAAATTCTGAGATTCAGCTTTCAGCATTGCTTGCAGAACTTGCAAAAATAGAAAGTTGAAACGCAGAGAGTGCCTATAAGGTTTTTGGTAACCCACAATGAATGAAAACGGAGAAATGATATCTAATGGACTCCATCCGGTCTATTTTCATTTTTTCAATACGGACAACATCTTTATGTAAAGTTATGTGTAGAAAAATATGGTAAATATTTTTAACAATGTAGATTTAGAGAAGGTTTCTCAAACATTGGAAAAAGGAAAAGAAGAAAAATCATCTCTTAAAAAACCAGTTAAACTCGAAGGAGAATGGGTTTTAGATTCAAATCAAGGATATCAATTCAGAACAGAATTGGGTTTTGAGAAGGGAAAGCAAGTCATCGAAGTTGATTCTCCATCGTTTCTTGGAGGTCAAGGAAATAGATTGGGTCCTATGGCTTATTGTGTTGCAGGAATCACATCATGTTTTATTGGAACCTTTGTAGGAATTGCAGCTCAACAGGAAATAAAATTAACTAAATTAAAGGTGAATACAGAATGCCAAGTAAATTTCGCAAAAACATTTGATTTGGCTGATGAACCAATTACTGAGGGAATTAATTTCCATGTAGAGGCTGAAAGTGAAAATGCAGACAAAGCAAAACTTCAAGAACTATTAGGCATGGCCAAAGAGCGATGTCCTGCCATGTACAGTATGTCTCACAATATCAATGTCGATGCAAAGATAGTATAATTTGAAACTAAATGGATTCAGATGGTTACTACATCTCAAATAATCAATGCATATAGAAAATATGCAGACAAATATGATTTTGCTGTAAAACTTTATCCTCTGTTAGGAATCAAAATTGGAAAATATAGAAAAATGACAATAGACGCACTTAAGCTTTCAAAAGGAGATACAGTTGTAGAGCTTGGCTGTGGAACTGGTTTGAATTTTTCTCTAGTTTTAGAAAAAATTGGTCCTGAGGGAAAATTAATTGGTGTTGATCTAGTTGACAAAATGCTTGATCAAGCTAGGAAAAGAGTCAAAGAAAATGGATGGAATAATGTTGAATTGATACAAAGTGATTTTACCGATTATGGGTTTCCAAAAGAAGTAGATGGAATTTTTGCAGGTGGCGCACTTCAATATTCTCCAGAGTATGATAAAATAATCAAGCGAGGTTATGATGCATTAAAACCTGGTAAAAAATTTGTATTATTGGATTTTAAAATGTCACAAGGTCCTGCAAGAATCTTTGCACCAATATTGATTTTTTTCACTAGCCCTTTTGAAGCTAAAAAAGAATACTTGGAACGCCATGGATGGAAATCGATTGAAAAATATTTTGATGACACATCTTACTTAGAAGGATGGGGAGGATTTTTGTATCTTTCCGTTGTAAAAAGAAAGCAGCATTCTACTACAAAAGAAAAGACAAAGACGATCACATATCGACTTCCTGCTAAAATGATTGACGAACTGGAAACTCAGGCCATGCAGCAAAACACATCACAAAACGTACTAGTAAAGCAAATCATCCAGAAATACTTACAATGGGATAGATTTTCTGAGGGAATTGCAATGATTCCAATCCCTAAAAATATTCTGCAGATGATGGGACACGACATGACCGCAACAGACATTGACCTGATAGTCGAATCAGTAAAGCCAATCATCAAAGACAGCGTCATGTTCATGAAAGGTAAATACGATCTGAAAAGATGCATAGAGACACTTGAGGATTACATGCAGGCAACAGGGATGAATTCAGACCACAGAATAGAAGGATCGCTGCACCACTTTATCGTACAGCATGGATTGGGAAAGAACTGGTCCTTGTTTACAGAACAACTGCTAAAGGAGATATTTCACGAGTTTTTGCCAGAAAAGAATATCAAATGCCAGACCACCGATTCCACGGTGATTATTACCATAGCGTTGGGTTCAGACTTTGATGAGCATGATTATCAGGAAAAAAAGAAATCAATTGTTGAGAATTAACTCAACTTCTATCTGACCATTATCAAATGTACTTTTCATTCCCTTGATTTTGCTTTTGTACATAAACAGTCTTTTTCCTTCATCAGTGATTGTTCCAGATATGTGCAGAAGTTTATTGTCATGAAGGTTCTGAACTCTCCTGTACACCGTACTCATTGGGATGTTGGTGTCAGAAGTTATTTCAATTACGGATTTTGGCTTGTACATGATGGATTCAAGGATAGATCGGCAGTACTTGTCTGATAAAATTTCTAGCAGGTAGTCTTTTCTTTCTGTTTCTTCAATTTTGAAGGCTTGTGATTGTTGTTGTAATGTTTGCATATTGTAATTATGACTATTTTTGATATAACCACTGAGTATACACTGTCTTACATGGAGTGCAAGTGAAATTAGTGTTATTTTTATCAATTGAGGGAAATATGAAAATCCAAGATGATGAGGGTGCATTGATGAACAATTACCATTGATGAGAATTTAAACTGATTTTATAAGAAAATCCTCCAGTTACACAATCATGGTAGCCATAACACCAGATGTAAAAAGAATGATGAACTCACAACATGTAATTCTAATTGGCACTGTCAATGATCAAAAAATTCCTAACGTTTCACCAAGAAGTTCATTTTATGTTGACAATGATGTAATTTACTGGTATGAAATTTTCATGCACAAATCCTATCAAAACTTTACAAAAAACAATTGGGTGAGTGTGTCAGTAGTTGATTATAATGAATTTTCAGGATATCAGTTAAAAGGACATACAAAGATAGTCACTGACAAGAAAGAATATTTTCATGCTGACACCAGGCTCTCAGAGAATCTCCCAAAAAACCATGAAGAAAAAGTTAGGAAATTAATCCTGAATAACGATACCAAGATAATCCAATTCAAACCACTTGTGTTATACTCGTTGAATCCTGCAGACTTTGAAAAAGCACCTGGCTTGCTGGAATCAGATGTGGATCTAGACAAGCTACAGAAACTTGAAGAGTTTTCAATGCTAGACTACTGAATATGTCCCTCAGTCTGGCAAAAGATGAACATCAAAGGCTTGTAAGAAAACTGATGGAACATTTTGAAGATGATATGGGTCTGATAGTCACATGCGCGTGTTCAGGATATGTAAATTGTGAAAAGACAAAGAGTTTTGAGCCTGATATCCGGGCATTTGACAATAATACTGGTTTGCATTACATTGGAGAGGCAAAAACGTGTGACAATCTTGACAGCCAGCACACCAAAGATCAATTCTTGGAATTTTCAAATAGAATCATGACAGGAGGAAAATCTCACGGTGTGGATGTACCTTTTTACATCATAGTGCCAGAAGATTGTAAATCTCATCTTTTCAAGGTACTCGAAGAGATTGATTTGTCAAAGAATGACAATATTCACATAGTTTGAAGGGATTCACTTCAAAAATGATGTAAATCTTTTTCAATTTTATAAGAAATAGAATTTTGAAAATCAAATGTGAAAAAAATAAGTAGATTTAATTTCCTTCCACTGGCATTTATTTTGTGTCAATACCTACTCATAAAAAAAATCTTTTAAAAAATAGCGTTATAGCTGCATGGGTTATCTTAACTGTCTTTTTGGGGTTTGTTTTGGGGTTTTCAGCTCCTTGGC
The DNA here is from genome assembly GCA_029862745.1 of Nitrosopumilus sp. Classification (NCBI taxonomy): domain Archaea; kingdom Thermoproteati; phylum Nitrososphaerota; class Nitrososphaeria; order Nitrosopumilales; family Nitrosopumilaceae; genus Nitrosopumilus; species Candidatus Nitrosopumilus sp. The sequence goes on from JAOTWS010000010.1 coordinate 46,937, forward strand.
AAGAACTGATGGGAGACAGTCCATTTTCATCCCTTGCCACAATTCATGGAATTTTTGCAACTTTGGGAGTAATATTTGGTTCTGCTGCAGGATATCTAGGATGGCGTTTATTGTTAGGGCATTTGAGAGCTTATAGAGATCTCAGGATCTTATCTACAATTTCATCTGTTTTAGCAGTACTTGCCATAGTTACAGGTAATTGGATCTATACAGCTTATCGAGGCCCTGGGGGACCGCGAGAGTTTTTCATGTCTACATTTCCGGAAATTCATGAAGTTTTTTTTGAATTCAAAGAACACATTTCACTTTTTCCACTTCCTATCGCTATAGCTGCTACCTTTATCCTTTGGAAGTACAAGGATGCAATACCTTTTGATGAAAGATTACGAAACGCATTAGGGGTGATGATAGCTACGGCCTGGACCGTCCTGATGATAACATTTGTTCTTGGAGCGGCAATAACAAAACTTATGGCGGTATGATATGACTCAAGAAAATAAAAAATCCAAAATGAAAAATGGCATTGCTGCTGCTGCTATGATCTCATCAATGATAGGAGTGTTATCATTATCCATATCTCATACACTAAGTGTACTCTCCCAGGAATCAAAAATGATGATTCATGAAATTGGAAAGGCGTGGATTCCAGGAGCAGAAGCAATCGGCCCATACAGTGGAAAAGAAACAATCATGCTGATAGGATGGGGAGTTAGTTGGATTATCCTACATTATGTTTTAAGGAACAGAGATGTCAAACTTTCATACTATACAATTGTTTTTATGATTGGGGTGGGTATTGCAATCTTGTTAGTCTGGACGCCATTTGTTCATCTGATTACAAATCAAACCTAATTTTTGATTATTTTAGATTGCCAATAAATGAATTTTAAAATTAAGTCATCCCCATATCAAAGGAATTAAAATGGTCATCATAATTGTAACCACTAAAATGCTGATTATATTTAATGGAAGCCCAAATCTTGCCATTTTGCTAGCAGTAACATATCCGCTGCCAAAAACAATTGCATTTGGTGGTGTTGCTATTGGCATGATAAATCCATAGCTTGTAGCAATGGCAACTGGTGCCATTAACCAGATTGGATTCATATCTAATATAGTGGCAAGTGATGCCATTACAGGCAATAGCAATGCAGCACCTGCAGTATTACTCATTAATTCACCTGAAAAAATGGTTATAGTCACAATGACTAAAAGTACTACAAATAACTCCATTCCGGATACAAATATCAATTGATCTGCAATCCATGAATCTAATCCTGTTACTGTGAATCCACCGGCCAATGCCAATCCACCTCCAATCAATACTAAAACCCCCCAAGGAATTTTTCTAGCTGAATTCAGATCTAAAAGTCGTTTATTGGTCTTTGCAGACGGAATAGCAAGTAAAATTATCACTGCAACAAGTACTATAGTATAATCTTCTATGAAAGGAAAATAATCCTTCCAAATTAAACCTCTAGAAATCCATCCGATAGCTGTTCCAGCAAAAACAATCATCACTATTTTTTCATCCTTGATCATTTTTCCAATCTTTTCAAGTTCTAATTGCACCATCTGTCTTGTACCTGCAATAGGAGTATTACCTAATTTTGACATATTTACCATATAGAGCCATAAAATAACAAGAGAGATTGCACTAACTGGAACACCGATCATCATCCACTGTCCAAAATTGATATCAATTCCTGCAAGCGGTTGTGATAATGATGCAAACAAAGCATTTGGTGGAGTTCCGATTAATGTTGCCACACCACCAATGCTTGCAGAATATGCAACACAAAGCATAAGGCATGTGCCAAATCTTGATCTTTCCTGAGAATTTTTTATTTGAGAAATTACTGCAATAGCTATCGGAAGAATCAATAGTGTAGATGCAGTATTTGTCATCCATGCACTAAGGGATGCAGTAATTATGATAAAAGCACCTATGATATATCGAGGCTTGGTGCCAAAAGTTTTGAGCATGTTTAGAGCAAATCGTTTGTGAAGTGCCGATGTTTCAATAGCTTTTGCAAGCAAGAATCCACCTAGAAATAATAACACAATTTTATCAACATAGTATAATGGTATTTTTGCAATATCTATGATTCCTAATGCTGGAAACAAAACAAGTGGAATTAGGGATGTAGCATAAAGAGGAATTGTTCCTAGTATCCACCAGCTTGCCATCCACAAGGCAATTCCAAGAACAAATTTAGGCTCATCAGATAAGCCTTCAATAGGAGATAAAATGACTAGTAAAAACAAAGTAGGGCCTAATACTAATCCTAAAAAAGTTTTTTTGACTTTGAACATAATTTAATTTTTTCATAATCTTAAATTAAATTCTACTAAAACCATTCAAGACTAATTCATAAAACCAGAATTATAAAATTCTGACTAGATAAAATAGAAATTATTGCATTATATCAAATCTAAATATTTCTACACTGAATTTTTGTCTCAGTCAAAAAGAATTTTGTTCCACGTGGGTCTTTTATTATACCGCTAAACTATAACCCCAGTACAACATGTGTGGGATATAGTTAATGATGATGATACTGGACCCACGTGGAACCGAATTATTCAAAATATCTTAAAACCATAATTTAACATGAAAAATATTGACTTTTTCTTTTTTAATTGCTGGCTTTTTGGTTCGAAGATTGCAGGTTCAACTAATAAGAACTCCAATACTATTTTGGAGATGGAAATGGACGAAAATATAGGACAAATAGTAATGATTGTTTTGATTGTGTCCGCAGTTGGAATTTTTGTCGGTTCTAGAATTTGGATGCTTTTTAGAAAATAACTAAAAAATAAAATAACTCTTAAATTATTCCAAAGCCACGATTTAGTAAAAATATTGCTGCAATTAGTATAATTATGCTAAATGTGGCAATTAGTTTTCTAGGGGAAATTTTTGAGGTTAATTTTACTCCTAAAAATACGCCAGGAATAGAACCAATTAACAAAAACAATACCAAAAGAAAGGGAACATTTCCCATGTTATAGTGCAATATTGTACCTACTGCAGATATTGCAACACCAAAAAGAACAGATGTTCCAGCGACATGCTTTGGAGGGCAATGGCATTTTTTTATAAGCAGTGGTAAAGTCATAGCCCCTGCTCCCGTTGCAGTAATCTGCGTGATGAAACTGATTATACTTGAAGCTCCAAGAAAGGTTGTTTTTTCACCTCTTGTGAATTTACGGGTGGTGGGATGTTCTGAGATGACATTGAGATTGTTCTTTTTTAAAACATTATTTTTGATCATGTACAAACTAATTCCTATGAGAATAGTTCCCAACAATAATAAAATTACAGTATCTAAAATATCAGAACCATAATTTTCTTTTATTCCAGTCCAAACCCAACTTGCAAAAAGCATTACAGGTACAACTGGAATGAGTAAGAAAACTAATGCTTTCCAGTTGATGTTTCGTTCTTTTCCATGTAAAATTGAAGCAAAAAGTTTTGTTCCAAAAATAAAAGCCAAATCAGCACCAATAACTATCTGTGGCGGTATACCAATTAGTACAAGTGATGGAAGTAATAATGGTGCTCCGCCTAGACCTGAAAGACCAATTGCAATACCTACCATCAACCCAATCAAAATCAATCCTATTGCAAATGTAGGATCTGATACCAATTCATCAGGATTGGACAATACACTTGTTGAAACCAAACTTACAGTATCTAAAAGTGTAAAAACCAAAAGAAGAAATCTATACTCCCGCTATGCTGCACCTGTTTGGACCCAATTCCAAATCAGGGACATCGGAGGGATTCAAAGGAATGCTTCCTTTGTTTATCTGAATAATTTTCTGATAATTCATGGGTCTTGGCACTGTAACACCAACTACTTGTTTTATGAAATCTGCTTCAGACAGATTCAAAATGTCATGTTCTTTTGTCTTTGCTATGGTAGTTGAAAATACTCCATTTGTTGAAGTTACAGATGATCCATGATGAGTTGGGAATACTATCGTATCTAAAGGAAGTTTCAATAGTTTATTGTGTAGTGAATCATAAAGTTGTGCTGCAAACTCTTCTGCCTTATCTCTGAGATCAGGTCTACCAATACTTTCAATGAATAATATGTCTCCAGTGAACACATATTTTTCATCTACTACATATGATAGACTTCCAGGAGTATGACCAGGAGTATGAATGACACGAAGTTTAGAGTTGCCAAACATTATCTCTTGACCATCATCAAGAAAATTAGCTGATCTATCCCACACCTCGAGTTTACTTTCATACATTGGGGAACCAGTAAGATTTGCTAGTTGTTGGGCAGCAGAGACATGATCGGCATGTTGGTGTGTATCAATTATGTGAGTGATTTTTGCCCCTTCTAGTTTTACTATTTCCAGATATTTTTCAGCAGGATAAAGTGGATCAATTACTATTGCAGACTTTTGGGATATTACAATATGAGAAAGACATCCTTTACCCACTTTTTCCACCTGAATTACAGTTGGATTTTTTTCTGCATTTACTGAATTGAGAACTTGACTCCATCCAGCAAGACCATCTTCTAGAACCCGGGATTTAATCCCATTTCTTGCAAGAGCAAAAGTTGCAATCGTTGCCATGTTGCCATGAGGGCAAATTGTGACGATTTCCTTGTCTTGTGGAATTTTTGACATATTTTCAGGCTTGAACAGGTCTGATAGTGGAATGTTTTTACTACCTGGAATATTATAATCAGAAAATTCATCAGAATCTCTAACATCCAACATGTACAAATTAGAATCATGTAATCTCTTTGAAAGATTGTTTGGATTAATTGCTGTGGGAGGACTGCCCCTTATCAATTCCTTGGTCCAGTTTTTCATTCCACCTTTCAAATAATTAGCATTTAATCCAAATGAACGCATCATCATGGTAGTTTCTTCAGCCATCTCCCCATCACCATCAATTAAAACAAGCTTTACATTCTTTGGAATTTTAGGCATCAAAGTTTCTTTAGTTCTAGTATCACAAACGGCATGAACAGAACCACTAATGTGTCCATCTTTGTAAGTATCTTGCAACCTCAAATCAAACAAAAGTAATGGTTCTTTATTTTGTAGCGAATCATACAATTCATCAGCAGTTATTTCAAATTCCTTAGAATGTAGTTCGGCCATGACTAATTTCCTCCCAATTAATTATTTGTATATTTTTAACATGTTGTTTCATATTGTTCATCTAGAATCTTGATTATGATTCATCTTATCAGAAGCATAGGTTGGAAACAAAGAAGGTATCCAAGCATGAATAAACAATGCCACACTCATTGACATGGCTCTCCACCAATGGGCTTTGTAGGTTGTGTTGTTTTCTTTAATGTGTTTAATTGTACCGATTTTTTGCTTTAAAGTATCAATATTCATGGAATTTTGTTTTGCGTGTTGATTCTTATTCATAATTCAATATTCTCAAAATTGTATTTAACCGATATGTATTATTTGCAACCATTTGCAAGCACTTGACTTATTGAGAAAACCTGATGGTAACTGAATCTTCAGCAGTTATTGTTTTACAGGATTTTTCCAATGTGGATCGAATTAATGACTCCAAAAATGTCTTTAGAAAAATCGTACCTTTTTTTCCTAGTTGATGGTGAATGCTAATTGCTATGCTGCTTTCAGTTTTTTCCAAATCACAAGTTCCATATCCGCAATGCTCAAAATACATTTTGATAAAATCAGATACAATCTCAGAATTCATGTCCTTCCATTTGAAAAGAATGAATTCCTTGGGTTCCTTTGAGCCTATACCTGATGCCAACTGTATCAGTTGCTTCTCGTCAAGAACATCGATAATGGATGAAAAGGCATCATGACTCATCATCAAAACCCCGAATTTTTCCATATATCGTTCAAGTTGGACATAATTTCCCAGGATTTGGTTTGCCAATGTATTGAGGCTGACATTTTTGTCTTCAGCAATGTTTCTTAATTTCTTACTGTTGTCTTCATCTATCCTAAATGTGATTGTGGATGTTTTCTTTTTGTTCATTTGTATAATTTTGGTAAGATTGAGTATTAAATTAAGTATTAAAAAGAAAAAAAGAAATGATTTGTCTAGATTCTTGGCATGATGCTAAGTCTTGACCTTGCAGAAACTGCAATTACAGATATTATTGCAACTGCCAATATCATGGCTGCAATC
>JAOTWS010000011.1 GCA_029862745.1 Nitrosopumilus sp.
CATTATATCGTGGTTAACATGTTCTGCATCCTCAAATTCAATAGAAATCTCCATTGCTTCTCCTGCAGTTGGCATTGAAGTCCAAACTGAAACTTTTGTGCCATCTGATAACATTCCGGTAGCAGATGCAGCACCTTCCATGTGCATCATTTCACCGTTGTCATCATGATCTTCTTTTTCAGCTTCTACTTCTTGTACTATGATCAAACCTTTCATCCAAGGATGTACCATACAGAAATAAGGAACTTCACCTACTACTGTTGGAGTCCATTCAAATGAATTGGCTGCCATCAATAAACCAGTATCGAATTCGCCACTTGGTCCACCATCTGGTGTTCCTGCTGTATACGTGTGTGCTGCAGTATCAGTATTTGACATGATTACTTTACCACCAACATCTACTGTTGCAGTACTTGGAATGTAACATCCATCTGGACTAGTTTCACAACCTGGTGCGCCAGAACCTAATGCTGGAACGATTGTGACTTCTGAGTGATCTGCAAAAGCAGCTGGTGTCATTGCGACAATACCTGCTGCAATAGCAAATAGTACGAAGAATGAGCTAATTGCTTTAGTCTTCATTAGATTGAATACTTGTTCGGATACATAAAAACCTCACTGGAATTTTCAGTTATGAAATATTAATTTTTTCTAGATTGGTACAACTTTAGAATTCCAAAAATAGGAATTCCAATATACATTCCAATGTTTAGAAGAATTATAGATATGCCGTACCCTAACATCTTTTCCTCTGAATCAATGTTAACGTGGTTCAATAATGATAATGATGATAGCATTGGAGTTAATGTCACTTTTGTAAATTCTTTGAAAATTGGATGCTCTCTTTCAAAGTCTGCAACTGTTGGTGAAAATGAATAATAAAATTGATTAAAAGATGTCATAAATGCCATACCTGAACTTGTTTTTAGAATTGTATTGTCTCTAAGTTCTCTTAATTGTTGAACTTGAGGTGCAAACTCAGAACCATATGTAGCAGTTGCAATTAGGCATCCCCCATTTTCTCCATCTACTTTGTTATTATCAATTGTTGGTTGAGCATAAACATCACCTACTAAAATATCAAAAGAGACTGTTTCTGGCGGAATTGGTTGAAACAAAATTCCCTCTATTGTAAAATCCATGGTATAAATTCCCTCACCTAAATTGAATTCAATTGGAATTTTCACAGATCCAACTGATGTATGCGTAAGTGGAATTGGTCCAAAAACAGTCTCCCCATCTTTTGAAACTGAAATCGTATAATCAATATGTTCTTGAATTTTTTTTGTTTGAGGATTGATAAAATCTATATTTATTTTAGTTTGAGTATTTGGATCAATCTTATCATACGTTAATTTGACATCAAGTGTTCCTTTCTCAGTTACCATAGTTTGCTCTTCTGCAAATGCTGGAATAATTAATAATGGAATTAACAATAACATTAGTAAAAATTTCATAGATTATCTTTTAATTTGACAAATAAAAGTTGTACTCTAATTTTCATAAAAAATTACTGCGCATAGAAATTCTATACCATCTTTAAATATGGAATAAACATAAATTCTATATTGAATAACAAGTTTGCAATATTACTAATCATCATAGGCATTTTCACCATTCCAATAATTCTTCCAAACGCATTTGCTCATGGACTTGGTGGTGATCAAGCTGAACCTATCAGCTTTGGTGGAATGGAAGTAACTGTTCGAACCCAATTAAGTCCATCTGATATTACTGTTGGTGAAATTAATTCTGCAAATATGCAAGTACGTTTCTTTGATACACTAACTGATGAAAATCTTGATAAAGTTACATATCGAATAGAAGTCTGGCAAAGTGGAGAACTTTTAGCTAGAAATTTGTTTTATGATTTAGATGGAAGATTAGATGTTAAAATTAAACCTCAACCCACATGTAATAAAACCCATCTTGAAGAATGTTCAATTTATGGTGGCTCTGAACATGTAAGTGCACCAGGTGCTCTATTTGTTCAAGGTGCAGCATGTACTGATGATAATTTAGACATTTGCGCAAGACCATCAATCACAGGCCCAATATTTGTAAAAGGTGGTTTATACAAAATTAGAGTTGATATTGAGGCTGCTACTAGTCCAAGAACTATATTAGCTAATTTGCTTAGCTATGAAACTTTTGTTAGTGTTGCACAGGAACAAAACTTTTTTCTAAAGACTGCAAATGCTGAAGAAATCCCAGTCATTATAAAAACATACTATGATGATGTTGATAACTTCAAATTTGATCAATCAGACAATTCTATCTCATTTGATATGCCATTTGATTGGAGTCCATCATATGTTGATTTAGTACAAGTTGTTCATGAAGAAGTCAGAGTTCCAAAGACTTTTACACCTTATGCAGAAGGAAAACAATTCAAAGGATATGTTAATGGAGTGGAAATTGATCAGAGGGCATTACTTAATGATCCGTATTCACATGATGATACCAATATCATTCATTTTCTAATTACCAAAAATGAATTACAAAAAATCAATGAAAAACTGGGATCAGACAACTACGACAATCCAAAAATGGATTTAAAACTAGTACCTTTATCTGAAGCTTCAAAAAGTTCAACAGAATTTTATCTTGTTGATACTGTTAATCATAAACAAATTCCAACAACTGTGAATATCTCATGGGATGGAAAGTATGGAGCTAATCAAGAAATTCCATTTGAGTTTACATTCTTTAATGAAAACAGGGAGCTAATCAAAGATATTCATTATGCATACTTTGTTTTTGATGAATCTGACAAAGAAATAGCAAGTAATGTGGGTGATGATCCCTCAATGCTTGGAATTCTTTCTACTGAAGGAATTGACATTCAAAGAATTTTTGTTCCTTCTCAAGGTCAAATTAGAGTTGATGTCAAAGTTTTAGGAACTGGATTAGACTATAATCCAAAGTATGCTGGGATTGGTTCCGCAATTATTGAGATTGGACCTGGTTTGTCAACTTCAGTACCTGAGAAAGTACCAATTCCTAGTTGGATTAAAAATAATGCTGAATGGTGGGCAGCTGATCAAATTGATGACAACTCGTTTGTTCAAGGTATTCAATATTTAATTAAAGAAAATATTTTAAAGATTCCATCAACCTCACAGGGATCTAGCTCTGGCTCAAACGAAATTCCTATGTGGATTAAAAACAACGCAGGTTGGTGGGCTGATGGATCAATTGATGATGGTTCTTTTATTCAAGGCATTCAATTTTTGATTAAAGAAGGAATAATGAAGATTCAATCATAGGTTTTTAAATAAATTAAGTAAAGTGATATTGTTATGAAAGACATCAATGACATTATGCCCAAAATCCCAAACATGAGATGGGGAGCTTTGATGAACAAAGCGCCAACCAATGATAAAGTTGAAGAAATGAACAAAATTTTCCCAGATAATGGCAAATGGCATACTGTATTTGAAGAAAAAGATCTGGTCACCATTGATGGAAAAGAAATACGCAAAAAAGATCCTAGCAAGTGGACATAGTTTGCAAAATCTATCACTAATCACAATTTTAATTATTTCTGCTGCATTTGTATTGGGATTTCATAATGCATACGGTCATGGTGTAGGAAATGAAACTTTTCCACCTGTAGAATTAGATGGAAAACTTGTTACTTTGGAAGTGTCCTCTTCAAAAAATGATCCAAATACAAAAGATGATCAACAAATATCTATTTCATTGATTAATTTTGATTCAAAAGTTACTTTACGTGATACCACTTTTCTGATAAAATCTGAACGTGGAGAGCAATTTCTCTTTGAACAAGAATTTAAGGCAGACAATGGTTTCATAGTTTTTAATTTTGTATCTGAAGACAATGATTCAATTATAGTAGAAACTGAGAACGGTGGTAATTTTTTCAGTTCTTTATTGGGACTTGAAAGTAAACTAGTGAATGTAAAAGGACCAAGACTTAGTGAAGGCGGTCTGTACAAATTTGATATTAAGGTACTTACTGCTAATGACTATTCTAAAAAATTAGAAAAACCATTGACATTCAATGCAGGAATTTCTATTGCTCAGACAATTAGATATGATTTTATTGATCCAAATTTCGGAGAACAAAATATTCATGTTGTAACATACTATGATGAAATTTCCAATTTTAATTATGATTTTATTTCAAAGAAAATCTCTTATTTCATGCCATTTGATTGGACTGAATCTAACATTAATCAAACATCTGTTGTTCATCAAGAACTTGTAATTCCAAAAAAATTTGGTGATTTACTATCTTCTGGATTTTCTATATATGTAAATGAAGTAAAACTGTCTGATGATGTTATAAATATTGATGATTTTTTTTCTGATGAACGCGTTGTCCATTTTATTATTTATCAAAGAGAATTGATGAATGTTTTTCATAGTAAGGAAAATCACAATGGAATGAATTTTGTAATCCAACCAGATCCTGATTATATTCATTTGAGTTCAGTTACTGATAATGGTCAATTTAGAATTATGACTACTTGGGAGCCTGAGATTCTAAAATCTAATTCAAATGCAAAAATAATTTTTGATGTCACAGATGTTTTCTTAAAAAATAAACCAGTTTCTACACAATATTATTTCTCAATCACTCAAAATGATCGTATTATATTTGAGCAAAGCGGAATAAGTACTGATTCTAAAGATGAGCAAAATGTTGTAGAATTTTTTATTCCCGCTGATGTTACAGGAATTGTACATCTTAATTTTAAAAATTTAAACAACAACAATCTTGCAAAGGCAACTATTCCAATTGTTATTGATAGAATTAATACTCTAGAAATTATTATTCCTGATTGGATTCGAAATAGTGCATTATGGTGGTCTGAGGATCAAATTGATGATGATACTTTCATTCAAGGAATTGAATATCTTATCAAAAATCAAATAATAGTAATCCCTTCAACACAACAGGAAACTTCAAACTCTCAAGAAATTCCTGATTGGATTAAAAATAATGCTAAATGGTGGATATCTAATCAAATTGATGACAAAACATTTGCTCAAGGGTTAGAATTTTTAATTAAAAATGGAATAATTCATGTATGATTATACTAGTTCGAAAAATGAACCAGTCCTTTTAAATCTGAAAAAATGTCAACTCTATTACTTTGTTTAAACCTGAAAGTATAGTTGAAAGAAAATCAGTCTTATTCTCAATTGTTGTAACTGGAGTTATAGCAATATTGTCTTTACCAATTATTGTTCCTCATCTATTACATGGCTATCACTTGGCGCATATTTTTTTGCATATTGGTGGACTAAGTCTTGCTGTGTTCATTTCAGTAATTGCAGGATTTGCATATTATAGGTTGAGGACAAAACGACTTTTATTTAGCACTACAGCATTTACTAACTTTATTGGTGCTGAAATTTTTTTATTAGTAGATGCAACATGGCCTACCATCTATGATTTTGATATGATGTCTATTTCTGAAATAGGACATTTATTGACGTTTATAACATTAGGGTTACTAGCGTTAGGAGTATTTAGAAATGACTGACAGAGATTCACAAATTCAACAAATCATTGAAAAAAATCCAGGAATCCAATTTCGTGAAATTATGCGTTCATCTGGATTAAAAAATGGTGTATTGAGCCATTATTTAGGAAAATTAGAAAAAAATGGAATTATTAAAGCAAAACGAGGTCCAAGGCAAATAAGATTCTACCCTCCTCGAATTACTGAAGACGAAACCATAATCATCAAAGCCCTAAGAAAACAAACTCCTCGTGATCTTATACTTGCATTAGTAAAAGAAGATGGATTAGAATTTTCACAACTAGTAAACGAGGTTAAAAAATCACCATCAACTGTTTCACTTTATCTATCCCAACTTGTTGAAGATGAACTAGTAGAAGTAAAATTAGTTCAACTCAAAAAGAGATATTATATTAAAGCAAGAGATCTGATAGATAAATTAGTTGAAGACCATAGGCCTGGATTACTTGAGAAACCAACTTCTGGATTTGAAGATATTTTCAACTCTTTTTAGATCTTCAGAATCAAAAATTCTATTTCTGTTTGTATTATTATTTTTAATCTTGGTTGTTCCTCAAGTAGCATATGCTAATGTTTATGTCCCATTACATGAATATCTAGGATATTTTGATTCGACTGGAATCTATACAGTAGTTGGAAATGTTAAAAATGAAAATCATTTTGCAATAATTCCAACAATCACTGTATCTGTAATTGATGATTATAAAACTATGTCAAAAACAATCAAGCATGTTCCTTTAGGTGCTGGTAAGGAAATACCATTTAAAATAAAGTTTCCAGAATTAATATCCAACACTCCAATTCTTATGAATCCTGAGATAATTTTTGATAAAACCATAAAAAATGAAATTCCAATTCAAGTACTTTATGATAAAACCTTAATCAAACACAGTGATGGACACATTTCAGGAAGAATTCAAAATACCGGTGAAAAAACTATCTATTATCCTAAAATTTATGCAGTAGTTCATGGTTATGAACTGGTATTAGATATTACACAAAATATTGAATTTATTGAAAAAATTGAGCCAGAAGAAATTGTTGAATTTTCAATGTATCCTGACCCATCAATTACTGCCGATGTTTTTTATTATAGCTGTTTTGCACCAGTAGACACTACCGTAATTCCAGTAACTGCGAAGAAGAATGGAGGGGAATTTGATTTTCGATATGATTCAGGTGCATGGTATTCAGCCGCTGAATTCAGTAATGATGGAACAACCCTTACTATGCGTGGATACAATAGTTATCCGCTTCAAACATACGCTAATTTTGAATTTCCACCAATTACAGGCAAAGAAAAGTTTGATGTTACAATAAATGACAAGCCTATAGAATTCATTCAGAGTGTTGATGAGATGGATCAATGGCATGTTGCATTTATTGTAGAACCACACTCACAAGGAATTCTAAAAATTACTGGCTTTGAAAAAGGATTACCTCCTGAAATTCCTCAATGGATTAAAATAAACGCTAAATGGTGGATATCTGATCAAATCTCTGATTCTGAATTCATGAAGGGAATAGATTTTTTATTCAAAAAAGGAACAATATTTGTTGCAGATAAACAGTTCATTGTAGAATCTGACTGGTATATTCCATCTTGGTTCAAGACCACTGCATTATGGTGGTCTGAAGAAAAAATTTCTGATGATGATCTTCTAAATGCAATTGAAAATCTTGTGAAACAAAAAATAATTGTAATTTAATCTGATGGATTCAACTAACAGTTAATTTTATTTTATTAAATATTGGTGGAAATTCATTTTCTAAAGGAAATTTTATTTTAGTAATACAATCTTTTAATATACTTCAAAATAATCTGTATGTATTCCTATGTGGATTAAAAACAACGCAGGTTGGTGGGCTGATGGATCAATTGATGATGGTTCTTTTATTCAAGGCATTCAATTTTTGATTAAAGAAGGAATAATTAAAATTGAATAATCTTATTATACGAATTTTAATCAAGCTAAATAACTAATGTTTCCACTAAGAGATGAGAACCCACATCCTCCAGGATTCAAACCAACTATAACTTATGCACTAATCATAATTAATGTAATTGTTTTTTTTATTGAAGTAGCATATACTGGTCAAATTTTTGAATTTACAAATCAAAATACAATTAGTTTATTTTACAATTGGGGAGCTGTTCCAAATTGTGTTACTGGTGGAAGTGTGTTAAACATAGATTTTGGTTCAGGCCCTCAAAGTATTTCTTGTCCTCAAGAACCGTATTTCTCTCTATTAAGTTCAGTTTTTTTGCATGGTGGTATAATGCATCTAGGAGGAAACATGCTGTTCTTATGGATATTTGGTGATAACATCGAACAAAAATTCGGTAAGTTGAAGTATCTTGGAATTTATCTAATATGGGGAATTCTTGCTGGATTGATCCATATTGCCGGTGATGTTAACAGTGTGATTCCTGCAGTGGGTGCATCTGGTGCAATTTCTGGAGTATTAGGAGCTTATCTAGTAATTTTCCCAACAGCAAGAATACAAACTTTTCTTATATTGGGATTTATCTGGAAAATGATGCATATCAAGGCAAAATGGTTCTTGCCTTTCTGGCTAATTTTTCAAAATTTACTTCCATATTTTATTGGAGGATTTGGTCTTGCAGGAGATGGTGTAGCATATCTTGCTCACATTGGAGGATTTGTTGTAGGTCTAGCAACAGGTTACTTGTACAAAAAAACACACAATTCTGAGTTTATGTATGGTACAAGATATGGTTACAGATCAGATTATTGAACGCATAAATCACTGAATCTATTTGTAATTCTTATGCCGTTGATTACAGTATCAATGTACCCTGGAAGAACACAGGAACAAAAAGACGAATATGCAAAAGCAATAACAAAATCTGCAGTAGAGATTCTAAAAACAAAAGAAAATCATGTAATTGTTGTTTTTGAAGACAATCCTAAAGAAAATTGGTTTTTGGCAGGAAACCAACTGTAAAAACTAGATTTATTATCATTTTTTCTTTTTTTGTAAAAAATAAAATACATCTTTTTTAATTTTCTGAATATGGTCACAAATATTGATTCTAAATAGATTCAAATTGGAAAAAAGAATTTGTTGAATTAGATCCAATCTTTTAATGGATTTCATAGTGTTTTTGATTATAATTGATCCAATTGGATTCAAAGAAATAAAATGGAATCTAATGGAAAAATTACTTAACATTGACAGTGCTGATATAATTTTTACATTTATGATATCTCATAAGGGTTAAGTTTATGTTTAATACTATGACAATTTAATTTTCTAATTTTTCAATATCTTGTTCAAGATAAGGAACATTGTTATGCTATGATTCATTTTTAGATACTTCTTTCTAAAATTTTGATGAGTTTATAGATCTAACTACAAATATTGTTATTCCTATATGCTGAATATTGTATCAGACCTTAAGACCAAAAACGTTAGATTTTGGTGACAGTTCTAATACCTTTATGATTTAACAAATTTGGTATTTAGATTCTACTAAGAATTCATTCTCTTGTTTTATAGACCTAGAATTTGATTTTATTAATTCTTGCTGGATTACTATCTAGCTGGAAGAAACTTGTAGACTAGAAAATCCCCCTAGTCAAGGTTTGATATATACACTATGATCGGTTTAATTTCTATTTACAAAATATACATAATAATAAATAGTTCATTTTATGATGTATCAAGAGTTTATCCTTTTATTGTAATTTAATTAATCATATTATATGAAAACTGCAATTGTTCAATTCAAAGCATCAACTAGGAAAGAAGATAATCTTAAAAAAATTCTTTCATACATTTCAAAGGCAGCATCAAAGAATGCAACATTATGTGCATTTCCAGAATTTATGATGTTTTACACAAATTCCACTCAAACTCCCAAACAACTTGCAAATTTAGCTGAAACAATTAACGGGGATTTTATTACAACAATTGCAAATGCTGCAAAAGAAAAACAAATTCAAATTATAGGTTCATTTTATGAAAAAAGCAGAAAAAAAGATCGTGTATATGATACATCATTTATTATTGATGTATCAGGTAAAGTAATCTCCACCTACAGAAAAATTCATCTCTACGATGCATTAGGATTCAAAGAGTCAGATAAAATGACTTCAGGTTCTAAAATTGTAAAGCCAGTTGATACATCTATTGGTAAAATTGGAATGATGATATGCTATGACTTGAGATTTCCAGAAATGTCAAGATCACTTGCTGTTGCTGGTGCTGAAGTTTTAGTTGCACCATCTGCTTGGGTTAAAGGCAAAATGAAGGAAGAACACTGGATTACGATTAACAAGACAAGAGCAATTGAAAATGGATGCTACATGATTGCACCTGATCAAGTTGGAAATATCTATTGCGGCAGAAGTTTGGTAGTTGATCCATATGGAAAAATTCTACTTGATATGAAAAAGAAACAAGGAATAAGTTTTGTAAATATTGATTTGAATAATGTAAAACAAACACGTAAAGTTTTACCATTGCTCAAAAATAGGAGAACAGATATCTATCCTATTTTGAAGGCTTAGTCTCTCTACTTTCACAATTAAAGTTAGAACACTGTTTTATCCATTTTTGTTTTCGTGAATAACGAAAAATTATTGTTGGCCATTTACATACATTACATGGTATTTTGGTTGCTCTCAATCGTGCTTTTTGTAATAATGGTGACGATGCTTTACACCCCCCATAGAAATTTGAACATCCCATGAAACGTTTTCGAGTAGTGCGTGATCTAATTACCATCATTTCACCTAATTTACATTCAGGACATTGCACTAACCCCTTTTTAGGAGAATTCGTTCCAAGAATGATGTATTTTTTTTCTTTTGATGACCAAGATAGAAACCCATTATTGTCAAAATATTGAATTATCTCTTTTTTGAAGATGTTAGTTCTTGACTTTGTAGTTTTTACTACATGTCTAATGATGGGTTTTTTGATTTGAATTGTTCTTGACGTCGTTCTCTTTGATGGCATTTTATATGATAAATTTATTATAACAATTTTTATAGGGAAATGGGTCAGCAACATTTATGGAAAAGGTTTGTGTTCTTGGCGCTGGAAGCACAAAATATGGAAAATTAGCTGACAGCATAGCCGATATTACTACTCAGGCATCTATTTCAGCCATAGAAAGTGCAGGAATAGATCCTAAAGAAATCAAAGCAGGGTACATCTCAAACGTATTTGGGGTTGCAGATAAACAAGTCCATCTTGGTCCTGTCTTAATGAGTAATTTAGGAATTTCAGATAAACCATCATTATCAATTGAATCTGCATGTGGAAGTGGTTCTGTAGCTTTTAGAGAAGCATTTGCAAATGTTGCAGCTGGCTTTTATGATTGTCTTGTTGTAACAGGTGTTGAAAAAGTAACTCATACAGGAACTGAGTGGACAACAACTTATTTTGCATATTGCTCAGACTTTTTCTATGAAGGTCAGGCAGGTGCATCATTTCCAGGGTTGTTTGCATCTATGGCAAGAGCATATTTGACAGAATTTAATACAACTGAAGAAGATTTTGCAAGAGTTGCAGTAAAGAATCATAATAATGGTTTACTTAATCCAAAAGCTCACTTACAAAAGAAAATTACAATTGATGATGTAATGAATTCTGCAGTAGTTGCTAGTCCACTAAAACTTTATGATTGTTGCCCATTTTCTGATGGTGCAAGTTCTGTAGTTCTTTGTTCTGAAAAATTTGCAAAAGAACATGGTAATGACTACATTGAAGTTATAGGTTCTGGAAGAGGTGGTTCACCTGCTGCATTACAAGGACGTGAACATATGACAACAATTCCAAGTACAAAGATTGCATCTGAAGCTGCATACAAAATGGCAGGTATTACTGCAAAAGATGTAAATTTTGCAGAAGTACATGATTGCTTTACAATTGCAGAAATAGTTGATACTGAAGATTTGGGATTCTTTGAAAAAGGAAAGGGTGTTCAAGCTGTACGTGAGGGTAGAACAAATCTGAATTCTGACATTTCTATAAATCCATCAGGCGGTCTTAAATCAAAAGGACATCCAATTGGGGCTACTGGTATTGGACAAGTAGTAGAAGTATTTGATCAATTAACTGGAAAAGCTGGTGCACGAACTGTTAAAGATGCAAAAATTGGTTTAACTCATAATTTTGGCGCAACTGGTGCAAGTTGTGCTGTTCACGTATTTCAAAGTGTATAAAATGACAATAAAAGAGCAACTTATTGAAAACGCAAAACAAGGCAAAGTTTTAGCTCATAAATGCACTAGTTGTGGCCTTCTTCATCTTTCAACCGTATATTTTTGCCAAAAATGTGGAAGTAAAGGATTTGAGGATGCCATTTTGGATGGTACAGGCTCGGTTGCTACATATACAATAATAACTGTAGCTCCTGCAGGCTTTGAAAAATACACTCCATATGCCTTTGTTGTACTTCAATTAGATAACACAGATTTACGAATCTCTGGATTTATGGCAGGAATTGCTACTCCGGCAGATTTACCTGTTGGAACTAGAGCTAAAATTACTGGTTTTGATGAACGCGGAATAATTATTGAAAAGCAGTAAATTAATTTGCTTGAATTATTAAAAAAAATCAAAATCGATTCTTAATTATTTTGTATATGTGATTATTTTCATGTCAGTAGAAATCATATGTGGTAAATGTGGAGAAAAGATCACAAATATGAAAATGTTGAAATCTCTAAAAGATGTCATGAATCCCACCAACGGCAAATGTCCATCATGTGGACAAAAACTTTCCACATCAGAATTTTCACTTGATGTTCAAGAAAACTGATCTAAAAAGATCTTCGAATTATATTATTTTTAGTTTTCTAAAAAACTGATCTAAAAACTGGAATAGATTTTTCAGTCATAAGTCTTATTTACTCCTTAATTTTACGAAGATTGATGAAACTTAATGATGAAGAATTAGAATTAGACTTGGACTCAGATTCTGACTCAGATCCAAAAAGAGGTGGCATCTTACAATCTACATCAAAACGTGTTAGAATGATCTTTTCTGTTATGGCAAGTCCCAACAGAATTGATATCCTTAGAATTTTAAATTCTAAAGGGCCTTTGACTTATTCTGAATTAAAATCTTTGGCTGGATTTAAATCAAAAAAAGAAAGTGGCAAATTTGCATATCATTTGAGAAAATTACTTAGGCAATCACTTGTCGCATTAAATAAATCTGAAAGACGCTATACAATCACAAATCTTGGAAAACTTGTTTTAAGCTTAGCAAGACAGATTGAAGAAAGATCAATTATTGAAAGTGGTAAAATGTATGTTAGAACATCACATGAATCCATTGAGGAGTTTAATTCTCATAAAATTATTCAATCGCTAGTTCGTGAAGGAAGCCTTCCACTAGAACTGGCACAAAAAATCACCGAAGAAGTTGAAAACAGAATTTACAAATATCAGACTACCTACCTAACAGGGGCATTAATACGAGAAATGGTAAACTCTGTTCTTTTAGAACATGGTCATGAGGAATATCGCAATAAACTTGCACGCCTAGGCCTATCTGTTTTTGATGTTCAAGAGATGCTTTCCAATCTAGATAATATTGATAACGGCGCTGAAGGCTTATTGTTTAATACTGGCCAAAGAGTATTTGCTGAACACTTACTTACAAACATTTTACCAAAAGATGTTGCAGACTCTCATCTTTCTGGTGATCTACACATTACTCATCCTGGTGTTTGGTCCATGATTCCTGATACAATATTTGTGAATATTAAAGAGTTGATTGAAAATGGAATTGATCTTGGTGGAAAATATCTTGATGTATCAAGAATACCTGCATCAAAACAACTTGATGATGTTACAAGTTCTTTATCTATTGTAATTGCTCTTCTTTCAAAAGAGGCTTCAAAAGAAATTGTACTTGATGGATTAGTTTCTTTATTTACAAAATATTCAAAATCTCTTCCAGATCTTGAACAAAAACTGACAGATGCATTTGCAACAGCATCTACAACTTCAAAATATAATAAAACAAGTACCAATATTTCAATTAGGTTACAATTAGGAACTGATGCAAAAATAATTAACTCAATTATTAATGCGTACAAGAATTATACAAAGATAACACCAATTCCAAAAATTGGTTTGATCATAGATGTAGATAAAGGAAAGATAACAGATGTATCAGAATTAGTATCTGAAATACTTCTACTTGGTGGAAAAATAATGTTTGCTAAAGGACAAACATCTAGTTATGGTGTTACAAACGGATCTACAAAGACTACCGGTCCACTATCAATCACTTTAGAATCTGTTTCTATTAATCTTCCAAGACTTGCATTTGAATCAAATAAAGATGAGACTTACTTTAGAGCAAGACTTGCATTACTTATGAAACCTGCATTAGCTTCAATGGCATTAAGAAAGAAAGAGATCTCAGATCTTACTAGAAGAGGACTAAATCCAATTCTTGCAAAGAACACCCAATACATGCAAAGGAGTTCTGTATCTCTAGTTGTAAATTTGGTTGGACTAAAAGAATCAGTGTTTAACATACTTGGCTTCAAAGACAACAAAGAAGGGCGTGACATTCTTCACAAAGTAATTGAAACTGCAGTTGATGTTGGTACAAAAAAAGGCAAAGAATTAGGTGATATCGTAGCCATTTCTATGACTGAAACTGAAGCCTCTACTCGCTTTGCAAACTTGGATGGCGAAAAATACGGTAAGAATTCTACCCTTAATTCAATGGACGACGACTATTATTCACAAGGAATAGTAATCAAAACATCTGAAATTTCTACTTATAACAACAAAAGTGAGCCTATTCTTGAATGTAACAAACTTTCAAAATTACTAAATGGTGGTTTACTTGTAACATTGGAAATTGGTAAAGATGCAAAAATTGATGAAATTAAAGAAGCAATTGAAAAGGCATCAGAACTTACGCCTTCTTTTAAGCCTGTTAGGAATACTCCAATATGCGGTGAATGTGGTTTTAAGGATGAACCATTTGAAGATAAATGTCCAAAATGTAAGTCTCCGTACATTGTCTGAAATTCGTAAGTGAAAAACTAGTTACGATCATTTTTGCAAACTTTTTGATCAGTTTCAGATATCACGATCATTACAATTATGATGGAAGTTATGCTAGTATGAACTTCATAGTAGCGGTGTTAAAAATATTGACACATTAACGTGTCAAGATCAAAACTTTTGGAGCACATAAGTTATATCCACATTATTCTTTATCGTGTACGAGGAGATTATAATGGATAATTCACAAATAGAAAATACTATCACTGAGATCCGTAAGCGCAGTGGCGCAATCACGGCTTTCAATAAAGATAAAATTTCAAATGCCATATACAGGGCATTGGCTGCCACCTCTAAAGCCGACCGTGGTGTAGCCGATCAATTAGCAACAAATGTAGTTAACAAACTAGTGGAGCAAGGATTTACAATCACTAGGACACCTACAGTTGAAGATATTCAAGATATTGTAGAATCAACATTAATTGACAGTGGTAATAGCGATATTGCAAAAGCATATATCGTTTACAGACATGAGAGAAGAAAATTAAGAGATCAAAAAATGAATGTCCTGAATCTAAAAGTATTAGATCCAGTCTCCAAAAAATTTGATTTGAATTGTCTAAGGGTTTTAGCCTCAAGATATCTTTTCAGAAATTCAAAAAATGAGATCATTGAATCTCCAACTCAAATGTTTGAGAGAGTTGCAATTCTAGTAGGAATTGGCGATATTCTGTATGATACTCAAGTATTTGACAAATCAGGAAGTACTAAACAAAATATAGATGAAGCAGAATCTTATCTTGAAAAACTAGATGCATTTGATTATAAGTTCAAAGTAGGAAATTATTTTTTCAACAAATGGCATTTTAGATCTTTGATCAATCATTATGTGACATTAGCAAACAAAGGTCAAATGAAGGTAAGCTTCAAAGATCTTCTGACTTTGTTAGCAGCAAAGAAACTTGATAGTTATGCAGACAAAATTACTGAATATTTTGAAATGATGACCACACAAGACTTTCTGCCAAATTCACCAACAATGATGAATGCAGGTGGAAGATTGGGGCAGCTATCAGCATGCTTTGTGCTTGGAATGGAGGACGGAATGGAGCAAATCATGAAATCCACTTCGGATGCAGCATTAATTTTCAAGTCTGGAGGAGGTGTTGGAATCAACTATTCTGATCTTCGTGAGGAAGGTGATATTGTGGCATCCACTTCTGGTGTTGCCTCTGGTCCAGTATCATTCATGAATATTATCAATACCGTAACAGAAGTTGTAAAACAAGGTGGGAAAAGACGTGGAGCAAACATGGGGATCATTGAAGCATGGCATCCTGATGTTGAGAAATTCATTACAAACAAGACAGAACCAGGAGTTTTGGAAAACTTTAACGTAAGTGTTGGTATCTGGGAAGACTTTTGGAATGCACTAGTTAACACTGAAGATGGTAACTATGTTTTACGTAGCCCACGCAACAAAAAACCAGTTAAAGAAATTAATGCACATCAACTAATTGATCTAATTGCATTATCTGCATGGAAGAGCGCAGAACCTGGGTTGATCTTCTTTGATCAAATTAATAAATACAATGTATTTGCCAAAGCCAGACAAGCACCACTAAGAGCAACAAACCCATGTGGTGAACAAAGTCTCTATCCATACGAATCATGTAATCTAGGATCCATCAACTTGGTAAATCTTGTTAAAAGACAAGCAGATGGCACTTATGAATTTGATTGGCAAAGATATGAAGAAACAATTAGAAAGACAACAAGATTTTTAGATAATATTATTGATGTAAACACCTATCCTGTTCCAGAAATCAATATAGCATCTAAAGAGTCTAGAAGAATTGGACTTGGAGTAATGGGAGTAGCTGATCTCTTATACAGACTAAGAATCCCATACAATTCCAAAGAAGGATATGAATTACAATCCAAACTCTCTGAAGCTTTAACATATTATTCAACGGAAGAAAGTGTTGCTCTTGCCAAATCACGTGGTGAGTTCCCACTTTGTTCAAAGACAGAATATCCTGAAGGAAAGATTCCAATAGCCGGATATTATGAGAAACAAAAAGAATCTCATTCATATGAATGGGATCCACTAATTGAGAAAATCCAAAAACATGGTATTAGAAATGTCTTAACTACTACAGTAGCACCAACTGGAACACTCTCTATGATTGCAGATTGTTCAAACGGAATGGAACCTGCATTTGCTCTTGTATTTGAGAAAAGAGTTACTGTTGGTAGATTCTTCTACTCCAATAAGATCTTTGAAGAAGCCCTCAAAGAAAATGGTCTTTATACAGATGAAATTCTTGCAAAAATCGCAGATAACTATGGTTCATTGAAAGGAATTGAAGAAATTCCACAATGGATGCAAGATGTCTTTGTCACAGCAATGGATATTCACTGGGCTGATCACCTTATGGCTCAAGCTGTATGGCAAGATTGGATTGGAAATGCAATTGCAAAAACAATCAATATGCCTTATGATGTAACAGCAGAAGATGTAAAATCTGCCTATTTACTTGCACATGAATTAGGACTAAAAGGAATGACCGTTTATCGTGATGGTTCTAGACACAAACAAGTTCTTCACATGACTAGTGAAAACGCCAAAAAGATCTTTGATGTATCTCCAAGTGAATACGTGACTACGTTTGTTCTTTCCAAAATAACAAACCCATACATCAAATCCCAAGTAAATGCATCACTTGCATTAAAAGTTCATGACGCAGAAATCACTACGGAAACTCAACATCAAGAAGTTTCTGAAGATCGTCTATGCCCAACATGCAAAAACAATCTAGTCTTTGTAGAAGGCTGTAGTATCTGCATAGAGTGTGGATATAGTGGATGCACATCGGGATAGAAATAGCATAAGGAAACATTTCAGTTATCGGAATATTACGATGATCGATGAGGGTCAAGGTCAACATGTTAAAGGCTTCAGAAGCCTGTTGTGGATTAATCAACTAAAGAACCACTTATTGTTATCTTAAGTTACAAACTAAATTGTAACATAGTAAAAGTTCCCACGATCCAAGATGATCTTTTTGTAAACTTTTTTACTCTCATTTTATGATGCCTATCTTATGAACAAGAAAATCCTAGGAATGGTCATAGGAATAACAATAATTATTGCAATTACTGCCACAGCTATAATTTTACAAAATTTAGGAGTCTTTACTCAAAAAACTAATGAAAAAATTGGCCTTGTAATTAATTCACCAAATCAAACTACTACTTTACAGGATTTAGATAAAATTTATTCTCAAGCATCAGATGTTGGAATTGGAAGAAGTAATGTCTATCTTTTTTGGAATTTAATTGAACCCATACATGGAGAATATGATTGGAAACAATCAGACACATTGATGAGTTTTAACAAAAAAAATAATCTCAAAGTTACACTTTACTTTTCTATTATTAATGGAGAATCACTAGGGCCGTTCCCCAATTGGATTGGAAAACCATCTCTTAATGCTATAGGGGAAGATAGAATAATCAGTGTACTTGATGCAATATTATCACGATATGACATTGTAGATACAGTAATTCTTGCTGGTCAAACCGAATCTCAATTTAGATTCTATGAACAAAACATTCCTGTGTATAAAGAATTATTCAATGGAATCTATGACAAAATCAAAGAAAAGCATCCTGATGTCAAACTTGGAAATGCATTTACACTAGATCAAGTTTTGAATAAAAACTTGCAAAATATCGTAACCGATTTGGCTATTGGTGATTTTGTTGCCTTTTCTTATTCACCAGTTGACAGTCTAAATGATATTATAAAAACTCCACAACAAGCAGTAGAAGACCTAGAAGAAATATTTGACTTAGCAGGAGATAAAAAAGTTGGAATCTTTGAAATTAGTTGGAGTACCTCTAATTTTATTGGAGGAAGTGATTCCACTCAAGCAGAATTTTTGGAAAAAACCTTTGAATTTTATACTAAAAATGAATCTAAAATAGAATTTTTTACTTGGTATAGGCAGTATGATAAACCCGAAGGGACATGTGTATTTGAAGAACAAGAAGTTGGTAATAATACATTGATTGTAGGTGGATCTGGTTTTGGGAGCAGTGAGCATGTAATTGAAAGATTGAATCAGTATGTTTGTAATGCTGGATTGATAAATAATGATGGTGTTGCAAAACCAAGTTGGAATGAATTTAAGAAGCAAGTTCAAATGATAAACTGAAATGATTTCTGTGATTTTATCTGAATCTGCATTGGAACTCGTACCATATGATCTAGAAGATCATCCATCAGTAATATCACATGCAAGAAAGCTTGGAAAACATTCGTCAGAAATTTTATTGGATAATTCATGGCATTTTGCAGCTATGAAAGGAATCAAAAATGAATTGAAAAGAGGACGGCCAGATTTGGTACATTTTTTAATACTTGAGGCCACTACCATTCCATTATATCTTAAAAATAAAATGAAACTTTATGTTCACACAATAGATGATAAAGTAATTTCCTTTGGTACAAATGTTCACATTCCGAAATCATATCATAGATTTGAAGGTGTTATTGAAAAATTATATAAAGAAAAAAAAATTAAAGTAAATGATAAGCTGTTACTAGAGATTCATGATGAAACTTTTTCAGAACTCTTAGTTGAAATCAATCCATCCAAAGTAATTGGATTTTCTACAAAAGGTACTTTGAATTCATATGAAAAAATTGCTGCACAAATTTCAGAAAATACCTGTATTGTACTCGGAGGATTTCAAAAAGGACATTTTTCTGATTCAATTCAAAACAAAATAACTGATCTGTATTCTGTTGGAGATGAATCCTTTGAAGGTCATGTTGTTGTTTCAAGAATTCTCTATGAATATGAAAAAACCATTTTTATGTAGGAAATGAAGTTTGCATTTTATTGCAGTCATAGTATAGCCTGGTTAGTATTCGGGGTTTCCAACCCTGTGACGCGGGTTCGAATCCCGCTGACTGCATTATTTCATTATAATAAGAATCAATTTTTAGGTGTAGTTTAAGAGATTATTGTGAAACCTGCAATCAGAAAAATTGCACTAGAGAGAATGCAGATTCTCATTGATAATGCAGTTTCTAATGCAAGGACTAATCCAGAGCTTTCTCAGCAACAAGCATTACTTGCTCGTAGAATAAGTACTAGATATAAAATTAAAATGTCTTTTAATCTTCGAATGGTTTTTTGCAAAAAATGTAAATCCTTTATTGCACCTGGAATTAATTCAAGAATTAGATTGGGTAGGACATCTGTCAAATCGATCAGAATTTCTTGTAACTTGTGTGGTCATACTTACCGGAAAATTATATCTCATTGATTTTTTTAATACATGCTAATGCTATCAATTATCTTTTTCTCATATTACATGCAATAAATAATTTCTATTATAACAAATTCTTTGGATTTTGAAAATATCCAATTAAGTTTTATTTCTTTAGGTTTGTTATTAGAAGATAATGACGGAGGAAAAATTACTAAATAAATATACAATTCTAATAACATAGTAGTCTACAAATCTAATGATATTTACTATGACAGTTTTGTTATAGTATGAAAGCACTTACTGTCTAGATCTTGTAGTTGGTTTATGCTATTCTTATTAATACATAGAATTTACCAAAAATAACCTAATTTGTAATTGTGAGCAAAAATACATTTTATTCAAATCTAAAACTTTTATGATCTATATGAACACCATTATTTTTGATAAATGATCAAGATGAATAAAATCCATTGAGTTAAAAAAGTTAATTGATACTAAAGTAGTAATCAATAATATTATGACGTTTTTAATACTTAGTTATTCTTTCACTTGTCTGTTTCAATTTAAATGTCGATACATCAAATTTTAATCATGACGCATTCAATAGTACAAATTAGACGTGCTTTTGGATTTTTTTTCATAAATATTGCTATTTTAGTTTCGAGTGGTTCAGTTGTAAGTGAAATAGCGTTTCAAAATGATGTACCTTTGTATTATTATGTGATGATATGGATAATTATTTCTAGTTTAATTGTTGGTTTACAATTCAGAAAATTCAAACTGGTTTTTTCCTCAATACGCCAAAGAATGAGAAATAGTACAAAATGGTCATTACAAATCAAAGTAATAAACGGTCTTTGTTGGGCATTACCTTTTGCATTAATTATATTTTTTCCAGAACTCTCACAATATTTACTGCTATTAGGAATAGGATTGGGCAATATCTCAACTTTTGTTTTTATGAATAAATTCAACGGATTAAATAATAAAGAGCAACTGGTAGTTGGAATTACATCTCTTGTTTTAATTTTACCTGCTTTTAAGATTTATTCTTCATTTTTTCTAGAAAATCAAGACATTGCAGTTTTACTGTCCAGACTTTTTATTGCATTGTCATATGCAATTGGGGGTATATATGCTCTTTATCAAAAAGATTGATACAAAAATGTTTTTAACAAAACTATAATCACGATCTGAGAATTTTACGCTGAAATATATTTAACAAACTAGCCACGATACCTCAATGATTTATAAGACGATTATCAATTTTTTTACTTCATGGCAAAGGTATACGATGTACCAGCAGATGTATTGATAGGTAGATTAGCAAATGTTCTAAAGAACGAAAATATTCCTACACCTTCTTGGATTCCATTTGTTAAAACTGGAGCTCATGCAGATAAACCACCACAAGATAGGGAATGGTGGCATACTAGATGTGCATCAATTATGAGAAAAATTTACTTTAATGGCCCAATTGGAATTAATGCATTAAGAAACGATTATGGTGGTGGTAAACCATCTGGATATGGAGCAGCTCATCATAAAGATGCTGGAGGTGCGATTATACGTAATGCTATTCAAGGATTAGAAAAACTTGGTTATCTAGAAAAGGTTGAGAAGAAAGGTCGTATAGTATCTAAACATGGCATGCAGAAATTAGATAGATTAGCAACAGATATTCTAAAAGAACTAATTGTTGAAAATCCACAATTGAAAATATACCGATAGATTTGAAATGAGTTCTCCAGAATCTAACGAACACTCTCAACATAACTCTGATCACGAACTTGCAGCACAGAAGGAACAAATTCTAAAACAAATTCTTACACCTGAAGCAAGATTGAGACTAAACAATATCAAAATGGTAAAACCTGAACTATCTGAACTTGTCGAGCAATATCTGATCGGAATGGCAACTAAAGGAAAAATACCAGGTCAGATCAACGATAATCAATTAAAGCAAATATTACTCTCTACTCAACAACCTAAACGTGATTTTAAGATAAATCGAATATAATCCAAAAAAAACTTAATTATGGGAAAAATGACAATAAATGCATGAAAGCAGTTGTATACAATGAATATGCACCAGACGATAATTATGCTAAAATCCTCAAAGTCCAGGATATAGATGAACCAAAACCAAAGCCAGATGAGGTAATTTTTACTAATAAAGCATCTGCCTTAAATTATAACGATATTTGGGGAATGAGAGGAGTTCCAGTAGCAGTCCCACTTCCACATGTTTCTGGTTCTGACGTAGCAGGCGATGTAATCGCAGTAGGTGATGATGTACAAAATTTCAAAGTAGGTGATAGAGTTGTTTCTCATTCTAACTTGTCATGCAGAGTTTGTAAAGCATGTACCGATGGAAGAGAATTTGACTGTACCCGAAGACAAGTTTGGGGTTTTCAAACTGGACCGCTATGGGGTGCATACTCTGAACAAATTCATTTACCAGAAGTCAATGTTTCAAAAATTCCAGAGGGTGTATCTTATGATGATGCAGCAGCAGCATCAATGACTCTTCTTACTTCATGGCACATGTTAGTAGGTAGAGCAAAGATTACTCCAGGACAAACCGTATTGATTATGGGTGGAGGTTCAGGAGTAGGAAGCTTTGGAATTCAAATTGCTAAACTATACAATTGTGATGTTATTGCAACTGCAAGTCCAGACAAATTAGATAAATGTCTAGAACTTGGTGCAGATTATGCAGTTGATCATAGAAAAGATGATTGGAGTAAAGAAGTCTTCAAGATATCAAAGGAACTTGCAAAGAAAAAAGGCGAAGCTCCAGGGATTGACATTGCCTTTGATCACATAGGTGAAACACATTTCAACAAACAATTAACACTACTCAAGTATGGTGCATCTCTGGTCTCATGTGGTGCTACAACAGGGTATGATGCAAACATAGATCTTAGACACATATTCTTCAAAGGAATTAATGTCTTAGGTTCAACACAAGGAACTAAAGCAGAACTTGATCAAGGACTGTATTGGATGGGTCAAGGCAAAATTAAAGCCGCTATAGACTCAACTTATACTTTTGAGCAAGCAGCAGAGGCACACACAAAGATGGTAACCGGAAAAGGTCTCTTTGGCAAAATCTTGATGAAGCCAGAGGGTGCTTAACCCTTTTTAATGACGCAGCTTTATCGAAGTCTCATTTTTGTTCCTGGAAATAACCCCAGATTTATTGAAAAAGCAAAAAATCTACAAGCTGACATTGTTTGTTTTGATCTAGAAGATTCTGTTCCAGATGTTGAAAAACCAAATGCCAGAAAATTAATTAAATCTGCATTAAAATCACGTGTTTTATACAAATCTTCAATTTTTGTTCGCACTAATTCTCCGACATCTGGAAAAATCCCTGCTGATCTTAAAGAAATAGTTCAAAAAGGAATTGATGGAATTGTAATTCCTAAAGTAAATAATATAAAAGAGTTAAAACAATTTGAAAAAATTTTATCTAGATTAGAAAAGACGAGAAAACTAAAAACAATTCAAATAATTCCTTCCATTGAATCTGCCGAAGGTGTAGTTAACACATTTAGTATTGCATCATTTGGAAAAAGAATCTCTGCAGTCGTCTTTGGTGTTTTTGATCTACTTAATGATTTAGGAGTTGAATATACAAAAGACTCTGAAGGGGCAAAGTATTCAAGAAGAAAAATTCCAGTTGATGCGCGTGCAGCTGGTGTCGCAGTGATTGATGCTATTTGGCAGGATCTTAAAGATCTTGAGGGGTTAGAACAAGATTGTAAAATTGGAAAATGTTTAGGATATTCCGGTAAAAGTATTATACATCCAGATCAAATTCCAACTGTTCATAGATTATTTCATCCTAACAAAAATGAAATTATATGGGCTGAGAAAGTATGTAAAATATATCTCGAATCTATTAAGAAAGGTACAGGTGCTACCACCGTTGATGGAAAAATGATAGATGAAGTACATTTCAAACAAGCAAAAGCACTTCTTGAACTTGTAAAGTAATAATTTTTATGTATTTAATATAAAACATATCATTAACTAATTTCATGCTAATATTTTCTTAATTATCTATTTTTTAGGATATCTTTTAGCTAATATTTTCTTTTTCGATATCTAATTTAATTTCCTAAAAAACTAAAATTTAGAAATCTCTTTTTCTTCATTAAGCACTATCCAAGATTTGATAATTAATTTATTAATATCCTATTTTTAATATTTCTGTATCTAAATATTTTAGGAACTTTAAACTTTTCAAAGATTTTTGAAATGATATATTTTCCAAAATCTTCAAAATTATCAGTTACACATTTCATTAATTTTATTGATGTTTCGCTATCAAAAATAATTCTTGTTTAACTATGTTGTTCTAGTTGATCTTAATATTTCAAATAATAGTATATTTTATACAACTAAAAAATAGAGATAAATTCTAAAATAAAGATCTTGTGGTTAGTGTAGCTAAAACCTAACTAATTTAGAAAAATTGAAAAACTAAATACCATTTAGTTAAAAAACCATTCACAATGAATAAGTCAACGTCTATTGTTGACTTTTAATTAATTATTGTTTTGAGAATTAGTATAATTATTATATTCCTATCTTCATATTGAATAGTGATTAAATTGAGTAAACGTGTAACAATCATGATTGATGATGATCTTGATAAAAAACTTCGACTTCGTCAAGCAAAACTAATTCAAATCAAGCAATCTTCATATAGTTATTCGAAAGTTTTAAATGATACTCTTCGTAAATCTCTGAAATAATTATAGATAATCAGTTTTTCTATCTTTTAGAATAGGTTATAGTTAATGAATTTTCATTAGATTATAGTAAAAATGGTAAATCTACTAGATCCTTCAAATGTTATTACTCGAATGTTTCGTGCTGGAAAATATGATGAAATGTATAACTATTGTAAAGATTTACTAGATAAAATCCCTAATGATATGGTTGCACTTCAGAATATTTCACTGTCACTGATTCATATGAAAAAATATTCAGAGGCTATTGTTTATTGTGATAAAGTTTTAGAAATAAAACCTTCAGATATCTATGCATTAAAAAATAAAATTTATGCACTTGAAAGTATGAAACAATATAAACAAGTTTTAGAATTATGTGAAAAATTACTTTTAACTAACTCAAAGGATTTATGGACTTTAAACAGTATGGGGTTGTCTTTAAATGAATTAAATCGTCATGAGGATGCTATTGAATATTATGATATTGTTCTTGCAATTGATCCAAATGATGTTACTGCATTGATGAATAAAGCTATATCACTTAGTCATTTAGGAAATTATCAAGATGCACTAATCTACTATGATAGAGCTCAAATAATAGATCCAAATTTAAAAGAAATACCTATTGCTAAATCACATATATTTGAAAAATTGAATTTAAAAGATGATGCATTCTTAGCTGCTCAAGGAGTACTTAACAAAGATATGGAAAATATAAAAATTGATGCTAAAAAAAATAAATGTTCTGTTTTTCATCAATTTTGTAATGAAGAATTTGAAAATCTCAATTCTAAATAATTAATATTAATCTAAATCATTTTATAGAAAAGAATTTGTAATTAATTTAATGTTTACCGGGATTGTTGAAGGTGTTGGAACCGTAGAAAAAATTTCTAAAAATACTAAAAACAGAAGTGCAGTCCAAATGACTATAAATCTTGGTAAGCATTCAAAGGGATTAAAAATTGGTCAAAGTGTTGCTCTTAACGGTGTATGTCTTACGGCAATTAAACTTTCTAAATCTAATTGTGTTTTTGAGATGATTGAGGAAACCACAAAGAAAACAGATCTTGGAAATTTAAAAGTTGGTGGAGTTGTAAATATTGAACGAAGCTTAAAAGTTGGTGAACGACTTGAAGGGCATTTTGTTTTAGGTCATGTTGATGATGTTGCAATTATTAAAAAGATTATAAAAAAACCTAAAGAAATTCAAATCTGGTTTGAAATCCCTAAAAAATTATCGAAATATGTAGTTAAAAAAGGCTCTATTGCATTAGACGGAATCAGTTTAACTGTTGTTGATATTAAAAATAATCTTGTTTTGGTTTCATTAATTCCTCATACGATTGATGTTACAAATTTTCATACTAAAAAAATAGGCGACAAACTTAATATTGAAACTGATATTCTTGGAAAATATATTCTAAAATAACATCGATTATTTACCATTATAGTGGTAATTACCAATTTTTTAGTAAACTTTATAATTAGATTATCCTAATTTTTTTAATATGTCTCTTGAATCTGCATTACAATCTCTAAAACGTGGAGAATTTGTCTTATTGTTTGATTCAGCTGGACGTGAAAATGAAATTGATATGGTTGTAGCAGCAGAATTTATTACGCCTGAACATGTTGCTAGAATGCGTCAACATGCAGGTGGTTTACTCTGTATTGCAATTGATAATAATTTTGCAACATCTCTTAATTTGAGATACATGCATGAAATACTAGCTGATTCTGCTATTTCAAATAAAGATATGATTATGGGGTTGGCCCCTTATGGTGATCACCCAACTTTTTCATTATCTGTGAACCATTATCAGACCTATACTGGAATTACTGACAAAGATAGAGCATTAACAATTAGTGAAATGGCAAAAATCTTCAATGTTGATAATAGACAGAAAAAATTTACTTCATCATTTAAGACCCCTGGCCATGTTCCATTACTTATTGCATCCAAAGGATTGTTAGCAGCACGTCAGGGGCATACCGAAATGTCTGTTTATTTAGCACAAATTGCAGGTTTGACTCCTGTAACAGCAATTTGTGAAATGATGGATGCTGAAACATATGTTGCGCTATCAGTTGATAAGGCAAAAAAATATGCAAAACAAAATGGTGTTCCATTAATTGATGGAAAAGAACTTTTAGAATTTGCCAAGGTGAATTAGTATTGAACATTGCAATAGTAGTTTCGGAATTTAATGAAGAAATTACATCTAGGATGCTTGCTGTGGCTAAAGAAAAAGCAGCTTTAATGCAATTAAAAATTTCTTATACATGTATGGTTCCAGGATCTTACGATATGCCTATAATTATAGATGCATTATTAGAAAAAAAAGAAATTGATGCTGTAGTAACTCTTGGTGCTATTATCAAAGGGCAAACAAAACATGATGAAGTAATTTCTCACTCTACAGCTAAATCCATCACTGATTTATCATTAAAACACCAAAAACCCGTCTCTTTGGGAATCTCTGGCCCTGGAATGCGTGAAAAACATGCCTTTGCTAGAATAAGACCTGTTGCTGAACGAGCTGTAGAGGCTGTTATAAGAATATCTGATGAACTGAAAAGGATTAAAAAATGATTCAACTTAGTATCTTAAAAATTACTGAATATGGTCCTTGGACGTTAACCTTAGGTAGTGATAGAGAACATGAATTACAAATACTTCAAGCATCACTTTACAAAGAAGTTCAAAAATTATTTTCTGAGAAAAACTGTATAGTTTTTCTAAATCGTGCAGATGAATTTTTTGTGGTTTCAAATGGTCTTGAATTAGAAGATCATATTCAAATCCAAAAAACTCTTGAAAAATTATTTGATCTTCGGCTAACCATTTCAATTGGTTATGGAGAATCTCCATTTGAAGCAAATTTGAAGGCGTATGAAGGAAAAAAAAATAAAATTGTATTAAATGCGAAGTACAATATTTTTGGTTTTGTCAATGGGAAGTCTAATTCGAAAGTTTCCATTATGCATTTGGATGTTGATGATCTTACTTCAAAACGACAAACTAGCTCTCCATATGAAATATCGTCAATAATTTTTGAGTTGTATTACAAAATGATAAAATTTTTCCTAGAGCAAAATTCACTGACATTTTTCATGGGTGGTGATAATTTTATGGTTGTCGCAAATGATGCTGGAAAAAATTCTGTGCAGAATTTTATTGATATGATAAAAAATACTGATAAAATTTATTTGAATTGTGGAATAGGTAATGGTAATTCTGGTAGAGAAGCGGTAAAATTAGCTACAAAATCTCTTGACACTATACGAAAAATTCGGGATTCCGGGAAAGAAAAACCTGAAGTTTATGAATTATCATGTTGATAAAAAATATTAGTGTATTATCAGGTTCAGAATTAGATTTTATTCCAAATACAAATATCAGAATTCAGAATCAAAAATTCAAAAAAATTCAACCAAAAATTGAATCTGATAATAAAGAAGAATCTATTGATTGTGAAGGTCTTTTACTAATTCCTGGATTTATCAACGCTCATACTCACATTGGAGACTCGATTGGAAAAGATGTTACACTTAACAGTAGCGTTGATAAAAAAATACATCCTGTATTTGGTATTAAATCAAAAATTCTAAAAAATACTTCTGAAGAAAATTTAGCTAATTTTATGAAAAATACGTGTTATTCTATGATTAGAAAAGGAATAACCACTTTTGTTGATTTTAGAGAGGGTGGATTAGATGGTGTTCTCTTACTTCAAAAAGTGTTATCTGATATGCCTTTACGTTCAATTATTTTAGGTAGAATGGAGTTTTATCAGGGATCTTCAGAAATTAAAAAAAACCGTCCATTTCCCAAATCAAAAAATCTGGAATTTTCTGCACTACTCAAAAAATGTGATGGTATAGGTATTAGCGGTGCAAATGAAAACAGCACTTCTGTATTGACTCGTTATTCAAAAATTACAAAAATTCGAGCCATTCATTCATCTGAAACTAAACAAAGTACTACTAAATCCAAAAAAATTACTGGAAAATCTGAAACAACCAGAGCTTTGTTTCTAAAACCTAATTTTCTAGTTCATATGACTTATGCCACAAAAAATGATCTTATTGCTACTGCAAAAGCAACTAGAGGAATTGTAATTTGTCCCAGAGCTAACTCATCACTAGCTGAGGGGATTCCAAACATCGAATTAATGCAAAAGGCAGGATGTACAATTGCATTAGGTACAGATAATGTTATGATAAATTCCCCTGATATGTTTAGAGAAATGGATTTTATTTGGAAAGTGACGATGGGAATTAACAAAAAAAGAATAGATCCAAAGGAAATTCTCAAAATGGCTACTGTAAATGGTGGAAAGATTTTAAAAAAAAATATTGGAATAATTCAAAGTGGGAAGATTGCTGATTGTATTTTTCTTGATAAACATGCATTGGATTTAGAACCTATGCATAACCCCCATGCGTCTATTGTTCATAGAGCATCTGAATCTGCAATTAAAGCAGTAATGATTGGAGGAGAAATTGTTTATGGGAAAATCTAAACCATACGTGATCCTTAGTGCAGCAATATCTATTGATGGAAAGATTGCCACTAAAACTGGTTTTTCTCATCTATCCTCAAAACAAGATAGTATTAGACTTCATAAATTACGATCTAAAGTTGATGCAATTCTTATAGGAAAGAATACTGTCTTACGTGATAACCCCATACTAACTGTACGTCATATAAAAGGAAAAAACCCAATTAGAATAATTCTGGATTCTAAGGGTAGTCTTTCTAAAAACTCTAAAATTTTACAAACAAGTAACAAAATTCCAACAATAATAGCTGTATCAAAAATAATTCCTAAATCCAATCTTGAAAAACTTCAACAGTTTCCTGTAGAAGTAATCATTACCGGTAAAAAATCAGTTGATATTAAATCATTGTTAAGAAAACTTTCAGATAAAAAAATTAAAATAATCTTGGTTGAAGGTGGAGGAACTGTAAACTGGGAGTTTATAAAAAATAACCTTTTTGATGAGTTGATTGTTACAGTTTCTCCCTTTTTAATAGGAGGAAATAGTGCAATATCCTTTGTTGAAGGAAAAGGGTTTGAAGAAATATCAAAATCTCCCAAATTACAACTCAAATCTACAAAAAGGCTCAAAAATCATCTTGTTTTGAATTACGAAAAAGTGTAAGTTATTATACTTTCTTTAAAATAAAATTACAAGAAATTGGCAATAAAAAAGAAAACTACAATAAAAAAGAAGGCTGCACCAAAAAAGAAGGCTGCACCAAAAAAGAAGGCTGCACCAAAAAAGAAGGCTACTAAATCAAAAGGTAAAAAACCAGCATTTGGTGGATATGCAATTAGTTTTGCAGGTCGTAAAGAAACTGTAGAACAAGTATTTGGAAAAAAACCAATTGCACCAAGTGAAATGACCAAAAAGATTTGGGCATTTGTTAAATCAAAAAGCCTCTCTAATCGTTAAATCCACGTGTTAACGATTATTCGTTAACTTATTTCTATCTTTTAATTATTTTTTTAAAATGAATAAGATATAGATATTGGATTTATGATGAAACTATTATGTCAACTGTATCACTAAGACGCGATCATGAATTAATAGAAAAAGTAATCAAAGCAATGGAGTCTACTGTACAATTATTGATAGATGGTAAACAAATTCCAGAATCGATTTTAATGCCAGTGATTGATTTTACAAAAAATTTTACTGATGTTTGTCATCATAGTAAAGAAGAGAAATCTCTTTTTCCTGCATTAGAACAAGCTGGTATGCCTAGTAATATGGGACCTATTGCTATGATGTTAATTGATCATCAACGTTCAAGAGAAATTGGCACCGAGATGGAAGAATCAGCCAAAAAATATCTTGGATCTGGAGATTCCTCAAAATTAATTTCTGATATGCAACAATATGTTGAACATATTACAGAACACCTTTGGAAAGAAAATAATCGGTTATTTATGATGGCTGAAGCCAGATTACAATACGTTTCAGAAAAAGTAGACAAAGAATTAAATGAAATTGAAAAATCTAAACTTGATACTTTGGGAAAGACTAGAGAACATTATGAACAATTAGCTGAGAATCTTACAAAAGATGTTTCTCAACAAAAGAATTAGATTTGTCTTATAGCTTGTTTGGTCAAGTGTTGGGAGTTAGAAAATTTGCTAACGGTGACATTGAAGTAGATTTCTATCATGACGACGAAGTTACTCAATATAGATACTCTTCTGATTCAAATAGATTAAGCAATTTTCCAAAGGAATTAATTGAATCTTTAGTCTCAACATTGGCTACTGATATTTGTATTGATATTTTTTTTGGAGATGATGGCAATCCAACTCATATTGAGTTAGAAGAATGTGGTGATGATGATGAAGTTGATGATACTGTTATTATAGAGGAATTATAAATTTTTGAAATATTTCAAGGTTTTCTCAATATCTTGTTGATCTTTACTTAACAAACTAAATGTTATCAAGCATACTCATGATAATATATACAAAAACTGCACTTGATGAGATTCTAATTTCTGCCTATGAGTTTATTCTACATAATGATGATTTGTTAGATTATCATAGAACCTAACTGATTTCAAATTTACAAATTCTAACATTCCATATCTTGATAATTCTCTCCCAAATCCGCTATGCTTTATTCCGCCAAATGGAATTCTAGGATCTGAAATTACTACATTATTGACACTTACAATTCCTGATTCAATTTGCCTAGACATGTTATCTGCTTTTGCAAGATCTTTAGTCCAAATACTTGCACCTAACCCAAACTCACTCTCATTGGCCAATTTAATTGCCTCACTTTCATTTTCAACTATTGTAATAGGAGCTACCGGACCAAATGTTTCCTCTTTTGCAATTCGCATATCTGGCTTAACATTTGTTAGGATTGTTGGTTTATAAAAAAATCCTCTACCTTCCATTTCAGAACCTCCTAAAAGAATTTCAGCACCTTTTTTCTTTGCATCTTCCACAATTCCAGAAATTGTATCTAAACCATCCTTACTTGAAATTGGTCCGATATCTGTTTCTATAGACATAGGATCCCCTACATTGAGTTGGGATGTTTTTTTGATAAATAATTCAATAAATTCATCTGCAATATTTTTGCCAAGAAAAAATCTTTTTGACGCCACACAACTTTGACCACAATTGATGAATCTTCCTTTAACTGCACCTTCAGCTGCTTTTTCAATAATTGCATCATCTAATACTATGAATGGATCACTTCCGCCCAATTCCAAAACACATTTCTTCAAATTGCTTGCAGCTCTTTCTCCTACTTTAGCACCAGCAATTGTACTTCCGGTAAAAGTTACGGCATTAACATCAGAGTCAATAAGATGATTTGCAGACTCTACACTTCCTACTACTGTTTGAAAAATTCCATCTGGTATTCCTGACTCCGTAAATGCTTTTTCAATTTCAATTCCTGATTGCATAGTAATTCTTGCTGGTTTCATTACAATTACATTTCCTGCCATTAAACATGGAGCTGCAAATCTTAATGCTTGCCAATAAGGAAAATTCCAGGGCATGATAGAACCAATTACACCTAATGGTTCAAAAGTCAAGAAACTTTTTCTTGCATCTGTGTTTAGTACTTCGTCAGCAAGGAAGCTATCACCATGATCAGCATAGAATTCTAAGGCCCAAGCACATTTTTCAACTTCACCAATTGACTCCTTTAGTGCTTTACCCATTTCAGATGTTGCAATTTTTGCAAGACTTGTTTTATTTTTCTTCAAATATTCAACCAAATTGTAAATGTAACTTCTTCTTTTCTCATAATCTTTTTTCCATTCTGGAAATGCTTTTTTTGCTTTTTTAACTAAATCAAATACTTGATTCTTATCCATTGCTGAATATGTTTTGATATTTTCACCGGTAGCAGGATTTATCGTGGTTATTTGATTCAAGTATATTTACAATTAATTTGCCCTATTTATTTAATTACTTATTTTTCAAATCTGTTAATAACATTAGAAGATTATTGTGAATCTAAATAATATAATGCATAACCTAATCCAATATTACGTCAAAAATTATCATTTAATCTTCAAATTAATACCGTTTTCAATTTGGTTAAAACACTTGTTGCATATCTTTCTTAATTTCATCTACTTTCTTTGAATATGCTTTTCTTGATTTGTCATTCTTTTTTAGATTTAAAACATTTTGACATGATGGACATTTGAACATACCATCAAGTGCGTTTTCAAATGTCACTCTTGGACAATCTTCGTTACCGCAATGATAAAAATCTGAAGCATTTTCATAATCTAGTCTCTGTTGTAATCTTTCAGTAATTTTCTTTTTTTGGTTTTCAATAAAATGTTCAACCTCTTCTCTCCTTGTTCTCCATCTATAGACAAACCACCCTTTTCTTTCATCTTTTACTCTAATTCCAGTAATGAGTGATTTTCCAAATAGATCATACAATACTTTTCTTACCATGTTGATTCTAAGGCCTGTTGAGCTTGCAATTTCTTCATCAGTTGCATCTTCCGCTTTTAAGAGAGATCTTGCAATTTTGAGGTATTCATCTCCTCCAATCATTGAAGCAATTCTAACAAATGGATCTTCGTATTTGTCTACCAACTCTAATGACTTCTGATTTTCTATTATTAATCCCTTGTTTCTTTTACCTGTACATTTTTACCATTTTTTGTGGGTATTATCCTTCTTTTGGCATTTAGAAACTCTTTCTCAAATTGAACACCTTTTTGTATTCGATCCAAAAGTATTGCTAATGCACTAATTTCCGAATGTGGTTGACTCCCGATCCCCACATTATAATCTGCTAATTCATAAATTTCTCTTGGAACTTTTTCTGCACCAACTACAACCAGTAATTTTTCTTCTTTTCGGAGTTTCTCCTGTACTTCATTAATGCTTTCACCATACATTGAAAGATGTATTATTTTGAAATTTTCCTCTTTTTTCTTTTTTACAATAGTTTTCCATTTATCAATAAACTCTACCACAAAATCTCCTCCCCAAGTTTTATTGATCTTCTCTAAGGTATCTTTAATTTCTGGATTAATTTCAGTCATAAAAATTTTCTCTGCTCCAAATGCTCTTGACACTAGTGCTACATGCGTTGTTACTCTGTCATCCCTTACAAGACGTTGTCCGATTCTAACAATTTCAATTACCAAATGTTTTTTCAACCTCTTTTAAAGAATTTTTATTGAATTTATGAGAATTTTTACTATCTATAATATTCTTAATTAATTCCTTTAACTGTTTGACATTTTCACCTGTTTTAGCAGAAACTGAAATTACTTTTTGATTATCACCCAAGTTAAGCAAATCAATTTTTTGTTTTATCTCCTCTTTCTTTAGTAGATCTGATTTGTTTAATGCATATACTATCTTGTCTTTTTCTACTTCTAATTCACTTAATGTTTTCATACAACTTGTAAATTTCTTTTTTAATTCTAAAACCGGATCACTAATGTCGATTACTAAAATAATAATATCTGTATATCTTAATTCTTCTAAAGTTGATCTGAATGCATCTATCATATATGCAGGCAATTTACTGATAAATCCTACTGTATCTGAGATTAAGAATTGTTCTTGATTGATTGATACTCTTCGTGTAGTTGTAGTTAAGGTTGTAAACAATTCCTTACTCTGAGTTTTTACTTCTCCTGTTGTTTTATTAAACAATGTGGTTTTTCCTGCTGATGTATATCCTGCCAGAGAAATTATTTTGAATCCCATTCTTTTTCTTCCTTGCCTATGAAGCTCTCTTTGTTTTCCAGCTTTTTCCAGTTTAGCTCTTATTGTTTGCATTCGGTGTTTTATATCGTTATAGTAAACATCCACCTCGAATTTTCCTATTCCCATAAATCCTGGTTGTTCTCCCATATTTGAAAGGCGAACTTTTTCTTTGGCTCTAACCATTTCATATCGTAATTGAGCTAATTTTACTTGTAACTTTGATTCTGCACTTGATGCTCTATTTTCAAAAATCTCAAGAATTAATCCCTCTCTATCCAAAACTTCTCTATGCAAAACTGATGCAAGATTGTAATTTTGATGTGGTTTTAAAATTTCATCAAATACTATTACATCCGGTCTAAGTTTATCTGATATCTCCTCTAATCTTTCCAATGTGCCACCACTAATTCCATATTTTGGTTTTTTTAGATAATCCTGAGTAATTGTGTGAACTACATCATATCCTGCAGTATAACATAATCCTTTAGCCTCGTTAATAGAATCTTCTTGGTCATATGTTATTAAAATTGTAGATTTCATTTCAATTCATCATTTTTTCCAAGTTAAAAATTCTAGACAATCATATTGTATCCATTATCTCATTTTAATCGTATCTAATTTGCCAAATTATTCTGTTTTCTTCAATGTTTTTTCTATATTCATATTCAAAACTATTTCAGCTATGTCACTAGCATATTCTGAAATTCTTCTAATGTTTTCAGTCATTCTCCTTACTCTGTAAATTTCTTCATCATCTTTTAATAACTTTGAAGCGTCTCTGACTTTTTTCTCAAATTTTACGATTTCATCTATTTTTTTAATGGTATCTTCTGCCTGAGAATAATCTTCTTTAAATAATGCCAGACATGAATCATCTAAAACTGATAAACAAAATTCATTCATATCTTGCAATTTTGCTAAAATTTCTTTCTTGACAGGTTTTTTAAATTCTAAAAGGTCTTTTGCGATAAATGATGCATGATCACCTGTTCTTTCTATGTTTTTTACAATAAGCCTATATCCTAAACAATCTCTAGCGTTTCTAAAACCCATTTCTTTCAGTATGTGTTCATTTTGAATTGCTATCTTTAATTGACGAATTATGTAAAATCCAAATCTATCTACCTCATCATCTGTATTAATTACTTCTTGAGCCAATTCTAAATTATTCTCTTTTACTGCTAAAATTGCATCACTTGACATTGACTTAGCCAAATGAATCATTCGTTTGAATGCACCATCTACTGATAGTTCCAGTAAATTGACAAGAACTTGAACTGTTATGCCACCGCTTGAGTCAGAAATAATCTCGGAACCCATTAACATTCGTTTAACAGCTTCTTTTACTGTGTTTCTTTGATGTGCACTTAATCTGCCATTTTTTGGTTTTACGTTAATTGTTTTATAACCTAAAAAGTATAATGAAATTAATTTTCTTACAATTGAAGATGTTTCTTCTTCACCTTCAATTTCTATTACTGCATCATCCTTTTTTTGAATACGTGATTCATATTTAGGCGGATAAATTTCTAACGTTGATGATCCTTTTCTGGTCATTCTAATTTGATCTCCTTGTTTTAAACCTAATTCTGTAATCCATTGTTTTGGTAATGAAACTATGTATGATGACTTTCCAGTGAACTGAATTTTTCTAGTTTCTTCTCTTTCCTCCATAATCTAAAGAGAAAAAACCATTCTATATAGTTTGATAGGCATAATATGGTTTAACATTGAACTAATATTTAGATAAGATCGTACTATGTGTATGGATGCTATTTTGAAACTTCAGTATTCAATTGATGCATTGTTTGGAAATGGTGTATCAAAGTATCTACCAAAAAATGTTGAAATTATTTTTTCACGAAAGACTGGAAGAATCAGAACTGTTTCAGATGGAGGAAAATTACTTTGTACTTTAAGAATTGATGGTGGCTTAGCAATAAGCCCTTATTTTGCACAAATTTTACTAAAAAGTAAAATATTCAAAGAAAACTGTGTTGAAATAAACAAAGACGCTGCTCCTTTTGTAAGCGAAGGGAAATCTGTATTTTGTAAGCATGTAATATGGTGCGGAAAAAATGTACGTATTTCTGCAGACACCCCAATACTATTCAATAATAAAGTCATTGCAGTTGGTAAAGCTGTTTTATCTTCAGAAATGATTTCTGATTTTAATAGGGGTGTGGCCATTAAAGTTAGAGATAGTTTAAAAAGTCCTGAAGGAGAAATAAAATCATGATGCGCGGAGGTAATCGCGAAATGCGAAGAATGATGGATAAAATGGGTCTAGATATGAATGAGATTTCAAATGTTCAAGAAGTTATTATTAAAACTGATAAAAAAGAGATTATTATCACAAAGCCTTCTGTTACTGAAATGAAAGCAAAAGATAACTCTATTTTTACCGTGACTGCAGATAGTTACGAAGAAAGAGAACTAGAGGTTCCGATTTTCTCAGAAGAGGACATACAATTAGTAAGTCAACAGGCTGGGGTAGATGAAGAAAAGGCAAAAAATGCTTTAGAAGAATCTAAAGGCGATCTTGCAAGGGCGATCTTACTTTTAACTACCGGATAATACTCTATATCTTGGTAATCTGCGCCTAAAAATGAATGATTTAAGTAATGGAATTATTAAATCTGAGTACAATGAGTAATATGGCTGAATCTAAAGTTACTGGAATCATCAAATCTTTGAATACCTTAGAGGATGATCTTGATTCACTAAATAGCAAAGTAGGAGGCATGAAAAAACAACTATTAATAAAAACACAATCCGAAATAGATAATTTACTAGAAAAAACTCGAGAAATGGCTACCAAAGAGGCTGAAGTGATTATTAATATATCCAAAGAAAAAGCGATAGCCGAGTCTGCAAAGATTGTTCAAGAAGGAGATACAAA
The DNA here is from genome assembly GCA_029862745.1 of Nitrosopumilus sp. Taxonomy (NCBI): domain Archaea; kingdom Thermoproteati; phylum Nitrososphaerota; class Nitrososphaeria; order Nitrosopumilales; family Nitrosopumilaceae; genus Nitrosopumilus; species Candidatus Nitrosopumilus sp. Next base: position 37,226 of record JAOTWS010000011.1, read on the forward strand.
ATTATCTGAATTAAAATCAAAAATTGATGCTAATTTTGATGAGGCAGTAAAGTATGTGGTGTCAACAGTTTTGAAGGTATAAACCTAAATTGTACATTTAATTTTATCAGATATAGATCCCTTACAGAATACTCGTATAGGAATTGCTACTACTAATGGTAGGTCATACTATAAATTTTCAACTTGTTTGAAGAATCTTAACTTATCTTTTGATCCTATTCTTCCTGAAGAAATTTTAGAATACTCTGGTCATATTGTTTTTACTACTAGAAAAGAGTCTCCAAAAAAATGTGAAAAGATTTTGTTACATGAGGATATTTTTGAGCATCATCATACTGTAATTAGAGGAATGATGATACAAAAACTAAATCAAAAATTTAAAGATGAAAATCTTATCTTAGGAATAGATCCAGGTCAAAGAATTGGCTTATCAATATTTTACTATGGGCAAGAAATTGAAAGATCATTTTACTCTTCAGTAGAAAAATTAACTTTTCACCTTATTCAGATTTTAGGCGGTCTTAGAGCAAAAAGAAAAATTCTAAAAATCGGAGATGGGAATATGAAAATTTCTAAACAAATCGTGACAATGCTTAATCTAAAATTTTGCTCATCTTTTGAATTAGAATTTGTAGATGAACGAAAAACTAGTCTAAAAATCAAAAATTTCAATCAAAGGGGAAAACGAGATATGTTGTCTGCAAAATATATTTCACAGCGAGATGGTTATAGATATATGATTTTGCCGTTATCTATGACAGGATAATTTCATTTTCTAAAGTCTATTTTTAGAAAATATTATTTTTTTAATTTTTTATAATAGAATTTAATTTTTTTGTGAAAAGAGTATATTTACACATGTAATTTTTTCAAAAAATATTGCTCAAAATCAAACATACATATTTATTGATGATTTTTTGCTTTTAATTGAAAATAATAATTTCAATTAACATGTTTTATGAAATAATTTAAATATTTTACCATTTTTTATCAATATTTTATCGATCCATCCTTATATAGATATGAATTCTACATAATATTACTAAGATGACATGTAAAGGAATTTGTGTAAGATACAAGGCTCAAAAACCAGTTGGTACTGGAAGATACGCTTCAGGACAACGTCGATGCCAAATTTGCGAAATATTCATCAAATGGGAAGGACTTTGGTGTCCATGTTGTGGCTATAGATTGAGAACTAAACCACGTAATTTAAAATACAAAGCAAAATTACGTGCTAGAGTTGAAGCTGATTCTATTGAAGCTAAAGCAGCTACTGATTTTGAATCAGATGTTGAAATAGTAGTTAAACCAAAAGCTAAAACAGTAAAAGCTAAAACAGCAGCAACAAAGACTAAGGAAAAAACTTCATGCAGATATTGTGAAAAATTGTTTGTTTTTACAGACAAACATGAAAAGAACTGCAAAAAGAATCCAAATTCCAAAATAGAAGTCTCTCAAACAAATGAATCAATAGCAATAAAAGCATAAGATTTGTTCATACGATATTGCATTCTCCAAATGGGTTTTACCAAAAAATGGTACATTTGGAGAATCGGAATTTTTCTTTAAATATACAAAAATTTGAAAATGGATATTTTATTTCTGTTACAGAGGGATCTAATAAAATAGGTTCTATGGTTGCTTCTTTAGCAACTGGACCAACTCCTATAACAACCACAATTATACCATCAAGAACTGAATCTCTTTTTCTAAAGTTAGTTGCTGAACGCATTAGTGTACGAGTAAGAGGAATTGCTATTGTATCCGCCTTTATTCAAAAGGAGTTAGAACCAAATATTGCAAAAGCCTTAATGTTTGAAATTATGGAGGCAATAGAGAATGAGTGATTTAAGAAATTTTATTTCTCAAATTAAAAAAACCAAAGATCTTAAAATTATAAAAACTAAGGTTTCCACAAAATTTGAAATTGCAGGAATCACTGCTAAAGTAGATGGCTCCTATGCTGTATTGTTTGAAAATATCAAAGAGAGTAATTTCAGTTTAGTTTCTAATTTAGTTGGAACAAGAAAAAGATTTGCTCTTGCAGTTGGAGGTTCAGAAACCAATATCCATGAAAAAGTTATTTCAGCAATCAAAAACGCTAAAAAACCAAAAATAATCTCTTCAGGAAAATTTCTGGAAAACAAATCAAAAAATTTATTTTCTATGCCCATCGTCACTCATTTTGAGAAGGAATCTGGTCCATTTATTACATCATCAATAGCATATGTCAAAAATCCTGAAACTGGAAAACAAAATTCATCATTTCACAGATTAATGCCAATAGATAATACTCACTTTTCAATTAGAATGGTTGAAGATCGTCATCTACACAGATGTTTTGTTGACGCAAAAAAACATCATGAGGATCTAAAAATTGCAATTACAGTAGGAGTTCATCCAGCAATTTCTATTGCTGGAGCATATCAAGCTGAATGGGGTAAAGATGAAATTGATATCGCAAATTCTTTATTGGGTGAAAAATTAACATTGACGAAACTTCCTTTTACAGGACTAAATGTACCATCAGGTTCCGAAATTGTTATGGAGGGAAAAATTCTTCAAGATAAAACTTATCCTGAATGGATGGTTGAAATGCTACAAACATATGATCATAAAAGAACTCAACCTATTTTTGAACTTGAAAATCTTTATTACAGAAACAACCCTATTTTTCATGATGTTTTGTCTGGCTACTCTGAGCATAGATTGCTTATGGGAATGCCTATTGAATCTAAATTAAATGGAGAATTAAAGAAATCTTTTCCTCACCACATACTGCAAGTTTCAATGACTAATGGTGGTTGTAATTGGTTACATGCTGTAGTACAAATTAAAAAGAGAAGTGAATCTGATCCTAAAAAAATAATTACAAAAACATTTGAGTCACATCGTTCACTAAAACAAGTAACTATAGTTGATGAAGATATTGATCCTAATAATGCTGAATCTGTAGAATATGCAATGGCTACAAGATTTCAAGCAGATAAGGATCTAATTATTCTAAAAAATGTTCGTGGTTCTAGTCTTGATCCTTCTAGTGATCAAAAAAAATTACAAACTGCAAAAATGGGTATTGATGCAACACGTTCCTTATCTAAACGTCCAGAGGGATTTGAATTAGCAAAAATTCCAAAAATTGATAAAATTAAACTAGAAAAGTATTTAAAATAATCAAAATAAACTGTTTAAATTAAATTGGATGAATTTAACGTTATCACATAGATTAAAAATGTCTTCAGAAAATTCTCACATTCGTGAAAAAAGTCCTTTTGAATCACGTGCAGAAGTAATTGTTCGAATGTTTCCCTCAGATGCAAATCCTGCAGGAAATGTATTTGGTGGAGAAATTTTAAAACATATTGATATGGTTGCTGGAATTGTAGCTCAGCGACATTCACAATCAAATGCAGTTACTGTTTCTATGGATAGTGTAAATTTTTTAAAACCTGTTTTTGTGGGAAACGTACTTACACTAAATGCTAGAATTAATTATGTACACAACTCATCAATGGAAATTGAAGTTAAAGCTGAAGCTGAAGATATAGTGACTGGAATAAGAACAGTTACTGGAACTGCTTTTGTCACTTTTGTAGCTCTTAATAAAAATGGAAAACCCATGCTTGTTCCTAAATTATCTCTAAAAACAGATGATGATAGAATCAAATTTGAAGAAGGTAAAAAAAGAATGGAAAAACGATTACAAAATCGTCAGAAATAGTATATTTGATTTTCATAGATCCATTTAAGAATCACAAAAATTATCTTTAGTTAATGTCAGAACAAAACAAAAACAATGAGTGGGATTCATTATGGCAAGAGTATACCAAGTCTCTTGAAAACTGGAAATCACTTTTTGAACAAATTCAAAAGGCAAGTAGTGACATGCAAGCCAAATTCAATGAAGTATGGGAAAAAGCCACTGCTGAATCTAGTGCTGAAACCATGAAATTATTTGGAGAAAATTGGCAAAAAGCAATGAATGAAATGGGAGCAAAATCTTTCAAAGCATTTGGAGAAAATTGGCAAAAATCTCTTAATGATACCAATACTTCTAATTTCAAAGCATTTGGAGAAAATTGGCAAAAAACCCTTAGTTCATCTGGATTAGAACAAATGAATGCCTACGGTGAAATGATGAAAAAATTTGCTGAGACATGGAGTTCCATGTGGCCTAAATCTCAATAATTTGTTGAATTGTGATGACAACTTTTCTTTTTTTATTCCTACATCACAATAAAAATATTATTTTAAATGTGTCTGATTAATTCTTTAATTTTTTTCTATTTCCTTTAATATTTATTATTTTTACTAGATTCAATATTTACATATTTTGACTGTGCTTTCAAGCTACTTGCTAACTCTTTAAAGATCTCATTCACGCTTACATCAACTAAATTTATGGTTGCATTTTCTTTCACAATTTGATTCTCAAATTTATCTTTGATAGCAAAGGATACTGAGGACCAATGCAAAATCCCTTTCAATTGTTCCTCAACTGTTGTATTAGTTGTTGGAAAATTTGCTGGCGAGAAGACAATTCCATTGGTCCATTGCATAGTTGGAATCCCCCCACCTGATGATCTTGTACTAAATGCGATCTGTTTTACCCAATCCTCAAATTTGTATTCAATAACCTCATGAATGATCAATTTTTTCCATGGTTCTATAGAAATCTCCATTTGATGTTATTACTAATAGACCAATTATAATCTTATTTTTTTAATATCGCTTATTTACTAGACACTAGCCATTGTTTTCTATTATGGATAAATGGGCTGACTACTTAATTTCAAAAGTTAGTTATACTTCTGATCACTTAATATCTATTGCAATTAGACATAAAGATACTGATCAAGGAATTACAAAAGGTAAACCAGTAGATCGTCTTACAATTGCATCTGATATAAAAAATGGATTACTTTACATTACAATTTACAACCAAAAAAGTTCCTGGAAAAAAGGACATCGAATTCGAACTTTTTCAATTGATGGTACACCGTATTTACGAATTGATCAAAATAAAGCTCAATTAGATTTTCTTGGCGATCTTCCCCAGGAACTAGATCTTACACCTGAACCAGAGTATGAAGAAGAAGAAGCCACAGCTGAACAACTATTGAGATTAGAACAATTAGAAAAACAAATTCAAGAATTAGAAACAAAATCATCACAAG
>JAOTWS010000012.1 GCA_029862745.1 Nitrosopumilus sp.
TAGATCTTACACCTGAACCAGAGTATGAAGAAGAAGAAGCCACAGCTGAACAACTATTGAGATTAGAACAATTAGAAAAACAAATTCAAGAATTAGAAACAAAATCATCACAAGCAGAACCACTCTCTTAATAATTGCACGTAACAATCCCTAAAGTAAAGAAATCAAAAAAAAATTAAAAATACAGAAAAATACTCATAAAAAATAGAATATAGACATAGAAATATATTTTATTTTAGAATCTTACAGAATTATGTCTGTTCTGTTTTCCATACTTGATTGAATTTTTTGATAGCCTCTTGGTATGCCATTATGGAATCATCTCCTGATGTCTTGAGAAATTTTTCCCATTGTTCATTGAATTTTTTTATTGACTCAATATTGGTTTCCTTAAAAATATTTTCAACCATCTTAGTTTGTTGTTTAATATATTCAGGACCAATTTCTTTCCATGTATTCTCCCAACTTGAACTAACCTTTTTTAATAATTCGGAATCGGATTCAACAGCTTTTTGGCAAGCCTCATGATATGTCATCAAAGTTTCATTTGTAGCCTTTTGCCATTGTGCCAAGGATTCCTTCCAACCATTTAGTGCAGCATTGTAATCTTTCCAAGCCTTGTCAAATTCTGTTTTATTTGATAAAGATTTAACCTGTTTTTTTGGTTTAGAATTTATTTTCGCTGGTTTCTTTACAATCCTACTTTTTTTCTTGGTAGTCATATTCTAGTTTAAAAATAGTAGATGTTAAATCTTTCAATCATTTTGAGATTTGAAACAATTACCTTGCTAAAATTTAGATGCTTTATGAAAATTGGGTAAATGTTTTTCATCCTTATTTTTAAATAATTTATAATGATTTGTGCATAAATTTCTGGTTTCTCTAAAACTAATTTTTACTGTCTCTATTGCTTTTTCTTTACATTCGGAAATACTGCACTTCAATATGATAACTAGTAATAACTGCTAATAAAACTTTAAAATAATGTAATTACCTATGCTAACTTTTTATGATTGCATTATGTCAAAAAATCATGAATGATGATGATAAAGGAAAACGATTCCTAGAATTAATTGATGATGAAAATAATGTTAAATGGAATATTGTTGTAAAATTATCCTCACTTATTAATTCAAAATGGATCTCTACAGATTTAAAAAATGAACTTGAATTATTAGTAGAAAAACATTCTAAAATTACCAAAGAACTTAACAGTCTTGATGATAATAGCAGTATTTTATAATGCAGAATCTACCATTAAGGCAATAAACAATACTGCCAAATAAGGACTAGAAAATTTAAACAGAGTCCATGCTGCTTTTTCCATCGGCTTGATAATCACCCATATTGATAAGCCTATCATTAACACTCCTGATGCAATTGCTGTCCATAGATATACATCACCTACCATCTTATCTCCATTTTCAGTTGTTAAGAAAAATGGTACAATTGAAAATAATACCATCACAACAGTTGAACCTGCAATTGCTCTTGCTGAAGTCTTTTCAGATTGAACTGCTGTTAACATTGGAACATTTACTTTGTTATAATCATCTTTGAAATGTAACGTCAAAGCCCAAATATGCATTGGGATCCAAATAAACACTAATCCTGCCATTGCAAGACCCATCGTCCATAAATCTGACATACTTACAGCCACCCATCCAATCATTGGTGGTGAACCGCCACATAATCCACCTAAAATTATGTTTGTTCTTGAATTTCGTTTTAAAACATATGAATAAACTATGATGTTATTGACTAATCCAAATGCAATGAATGCTGTTGCCCATGCACCTTGTTCTAATGTAGTAGTAAATGATATTCCAAATGCTAAAACCAATGATATTCCAGACAATACTAAACCAAAATTTCTGGCTTTAACAGCAGGATAGATTCTCTTTGATGGGAGAGGTCTACCTTTTGTACGCTCCATTATTGCATCAATATCTCTATCGTGATAGTTTGTTAATGTATTAGCAGCTGCTGAGCCTGCTGCAACTGAAAATAACATCAAAGCCCAAGTTGCAGGTAGAATCTCAATATTATAAATATTGGATGCGGTTAATGCAGCACCAAATGCAGTAAATACAAGTAAATACCAAATTTTTGGTTTCGTTAATTCATAGTATACTGCAACACGTGATTCTGACTTCTGTTTTTGCAACATTATTCACTACCCATTGATGGCATATATGGCATTGCTTTCATTCGTGACTTCATCTCAATAAAAGATTCTGAAGACTGAATACCTTCAATTCTACCAATTTTCTCAGAGACCAATTTATGCATCTGATCTAATGATTTTGCATACATCGTTACCAATATGTCAAACCTACCTGTAACCTCTGCCACTTCACGTACTCCATCAATCTTAAATAATTCTTCAATTATATGATCGCGTTTTTTTGTATCCATATTAATCCCTGTCAAAGCTTTGACAGTATAACCAAGCTCATTATCATTCACAATAATTGTAAAACGTTCAATTAATTTTCTTTTTAGTAGTCTTTTGATTCTTGAATACACAACAGATGAATTAATGTTGATCTTTTTTGATAAACGAGGAATAGAAATTGATGCATCTTCAGATAATTCTGATAAAATTTGTAAATCCAATTCATCAACTTTTACCGTTTAAAACACCTAAGTCGATCTAGATTTCTGGATCTTATAAAGTTATTATTGAAAAAATTGCAATAAATAATCTAAATCTTGCCTTTTTTATATAACATCTCAGCTAACAAAACTGCTCCTTTAGCAGAACCCATTTTTTTGTTGTGTGAGAATAACATGTATTTGAGTCCATTATCAAACAGTTCCTCCTTCTCAACTCTTCCAATTGTTGTAGTCATTCCATCACCAACAGTTCTTTCCATTCTTGGTTGTGGTCTTGTAGGATCCTCGTGGAATGCATAGTAGTTTTCAGGAGCTGATGGTAATCCTAATACAGAAATATCCTTGTTGCATTGGTTGTAGATTTCTCTTGCTTTTACAGGATCTATTTGTTTAGTTGTTTCAACAAAAACAGATTCAGTATGTCCATCTATTACAGGTACTCTAGTACAAGTACAGCTAACTCTGATATCGGCATCCTCTATTTTTCCATCCTTTAGTTTGCCTAAGATCTTTCTTGTTTCTATCCTTACTTTTCCTTCCTCTTTTGGAATGTATGGAATTATGTTATCCGTAATTCCCATTGCGGATACCCCTGATTTCCCACCTCCTGATATTGCTTGCATTGAAGTCATCATAACTTTCTTTGCTCCAAATTTTTCAAGTAATGGTTTTAATGTAATTGCTAAACCTGTCGTAGTACAGTTTGGTAATGGTGCTACCCATCCCTTCCAGTTTCTATTTTTCTTTTGAATTTCAAGTAATTCAGTTTGTTCATCATTAATTCCTGGAATAAGTATCGGTACGTCTTCTTCATATCTATAAGCAGAACTAGTTGAAATCACTGGTAAATCTGCAGCCATTTTTGTCTCAATATCTCTAGCAGCTTCTGATTCAACTGCAGAAAATATCAAGTCTAATTGAGAAACATCTAATTCATCAATTGATTTGACCGTCATGTCTTTGATATATTCAGGGATTTCACCTCCAACATCCCATGACACAATTCCACTTGAATCCTTAATTGCTTCGAGGTATTTTTTACCAGCAGATCGCTCAGATGCTGCAATTTGAGTTACTTGAAACCATGGATGATTATTTAATGACTGGACGAATTCTTGCCCTACAGCACCTGTAACGCCAATAATTGCAACTCTTTTCTTACCCATAATTTATGGATTAATTGCTTTCAATTAATAATCGTTTTCTGATTTATCACAACATACTAAATCAGCAAATTCTATATGGAACTGTGAAAATAAGACCAAAATCATCCATTATTAGACATATTCCAGTGATTCATGGTGGAAAAGACCATTTGATAAAACCCGATGTCATAGATTTTAGTTCTAATATTACACCAATAGGAGTCCCAAAATCAGTTAAAACCATTCTTAAAAAAAATCTTGACAATATTCAAAGATATCCTGATTATAACTCATCCAAAGTAATTTCAAGCCTAACAAAATACATCAAATTGGATAAGAGATATCTGCTGGTTGGAAATGGTGCGATCGAAATAATCTATAATTTTTGTTTTGCTTTTTTATCTAAAAATACCAAAGTACTGATCCCAGTTCCTACTTTTCAAGAATATGAACTAGCAGCAAAATTAAACAATTGTAAAGTTTCATATTTCACAACAATGAATCTATCAGAAAATTTAGATCAATTTCTTTCAAAAATACCAAAACAAGGATGTGTGTTTCTTTGCAATCCCAATAATCCTACAGGAAAACTTTTATCAAAAAATCAAATATTAGTTATTATTAAAACAGCAAAAAATCTATCTTCAATTGTATTTATTGATGAATGTTTTATTGAAATGGTTCCAGATTCTAATCAATCTACAATATCGTATGTCAAAAAATATGATAATGTTTTTGTTTTACGCTCATTGACAAAATCTTTTGGATTAGCTGGCATAAGAATTGGTTATGCTGCATCTTCTAAACAAATGATTGAAATCCTACAAAAAATAAAAATTCCTTGGAGTGTAAATTCTTTAGCACAAGATGCAGCAAGTATAGCACTAAAAAATAAATCCCATATCAAAAAATCAAATTATGTAATTAAAAAAGAATTAAATTATTTGATGAACGCTATTTCTCAATTGAATGGATTTAATTGCTATGACTCCACCACAAATTTTATTTTAATCAAAACAAAACATAATTCAACTAAATTACAACAAAAATTGCTTAAACATAAAATCTTAATTCGTGACTGTAAAAATTTTAGAGGTCTAGATAATCATCATATTCGAATTGCAGTCAAATCACATAAAGATAATTTAAAACTTGTAAGGGCATTGGAGAAAATTAAATGAAATCTTTAATGATTCAAGGTACATCGTCTGGTGCTGGAAAAACTACTTTAGTTGCAGCTCTTTGTAGAATTTTTTCCGATAAAGGTTATCGTGTTGCACCCTTCAAATCTCAAAACATGTCAAATTTTGTATATACTGCACCTAAATTTGAGATTTCTCGTGCACAAGCTATACAGGCTATTGGTGCACGATGTGATATCACATCTGATTTGAATCCAATTTTGCTTAAACCTGTAGGAAACTACAATAGCCTTGTGTATCTAAATGGAAAACTTTACAAGAAAATGTATGCAAAAGACTATTATGAAAAATTTGTAAACAGTCAAGGAATTAAAATTGCTTCAAAATCTCTAAAAATTTTACAGACTAATTTTGATTTGGTAATTTTAGAGGGAGCAGGATCTCCTGCTGAGATTAATTTACAAAAATTTGATATTGCGAATATGAAAATTGCACAAAAAGCAAGTGCATCTGTTATACTGGTATCTGATATTGATAAAGGTGGCTCATTTGCTAGCCTAGTTGGAACAATGGCTCTAATTGAAAAGAAATATCAAAAACTTGTAAAAGGATTTGTATTTAACAAATTTAGAGGTGATACTAACATGTTAAAAACAGGATTTAATAAACTCAAGAAAATTACCAATGTTCCTGTTTTAGGTGTTATTCCTTTAGTGCCATTGAATTTACCTGAAGAAGATTCTTTTAATGCAAAACCTAGAAACATGGCTTGGAACAAAAAAAATATCTTAAAAATTGATGATGAACTAAACAGATTGGCAGAAACTGTGAAATCATCTATTGATATTAAATCAATTGAGAAGATGTTGAAATGATTTTTGAATCATTACTTGTTATTGGGATTGCTCTTATTGTTGATTTTATATTTGGCGATCCTAAAAATAAATACCATCCAACAGCTTGGATTGGACTATTTATTGCAGCCTTAGTACCTTTTACAAAAAATAAAAATTCTACTATAGAAAAACTTGGTGGAATTATAATTATAGTTAGTATTTCAAGCGTTGTAATCTTACCTCTTTTGAGTTTTGAATATGTAATATCTCTGCTTACAATTGATTATGTTTCAATAATTATATCCATAGTGATTGGTGGATTATTGCTAAAAACTACAATTGCTATACGCGGAATGGAAAATCATGCCAAAACAGTATTGATGTGTCTTGATAGTGATAATTTAGAGAAGGCAAGAACAAATCTTTCAATGATCGTAAAGAGAAATACTAAAAATTTGGACAAAAATCACATTATTTCAGGCGTGTTAGAGAGTATCAGCGAAAATACTGTAGATGGTGTTACTGGACCTTTGTTCTATTATGCGTTTTTTGGGTTACCTGGTGCATTTGTATATCGTGTAATTAATACTGCAGATTCAATGATTGGATACAAAACTAATATTTTCAAAAATATTGGTTGGTTTGCTGCTTCATGTGATACTATCTTGAATTACATTCCATCTAGATTAACAGGATTAATCATGATAATTTCAGCTGCAATTCTACAAAATAATTGGAAGGAGTCTTACAGAGTAATGATTAGAGATGGTAAAAAAACCGAAAGTCCAAATGCAGGTTATCCTATGGCTGCATTAGCAGGAGCTCTTGAAACAAGATTTGAAAAGATTAATCACTATAATTTAGGCGATGGCAAAGTAACTCTGACAAATAATCAAGTTTACTTGGCAATTAGAATAATGAAACTTACTTCAATACTTTTTGTTGGAATGGTGACTATTCCTATAATTTTTATTTTAACACTTGTTGGATGGTGGATTCATGTTTAAAGAAATTGGATCTGTTTTTTCTTTTCTAACTATCATCCCATCTTCAAATGCAACATTAGAAAACATTGCAAAATACATGTATTTTTTTCCTATTGTAGGAATTACAATAGGGATTTTAGTAGGCTCATTTGGTTTTGGATTATCTTTTTTCTTAGATCCATTAATAGTTAGTTTGTTAGTTGTAGCATCTATTGCAATCATCACTGGAATTCATCATACAGATGGTTTGGCAGATTTTGCAGATGGATTGATGGTGAAAGGAACCAAAGATAAAAAACTTAACGCAATGAAAGATCTCTCTACTGGTTCTGCAGGAATCGTTGCAATTGTTTTGTATATTGTTAGCTTGATAATCACAATTTCTCTTACTACTGGATTTGATTTGTTTAAAGCAATCGTGATTAGCGAAATTTTATCAAAATTTTCAATGGTATTAATGGCAAGCTTAGGTAATTCTGCATCTTTGGGATCAAATTCACCTTTTGTGATATTTATGAAAGATAAGAAAAAACTTACAATCGCTTTCATCATTATGATTATTCCTGTTATTGTTATTGGTGAAACTACTGGGTTAGTGATGCTTGGCGTGGCTTTTACTCTTACAATATTTCTCTTATCATTGTCAACTCGTAGTTTTGGAGGAATAACAGGAGATGTGCTTGGTGCTACTAATGAATTGACAAGACTTGCTTCATTGATGGTATTTGTTTCTTTATGATTGGTCTAATAATGGCAGGTGGTAAAGGCACTCGCATGAACTTACCTGACGAAAAACTATTACTCCGATACAAAAAACCATTAATTCTTCATGTAGTTGATTCATTAAAAAATTCAAACTGTTTTTCAAAAATTTTAGCAATTACCAGTTATAATGCCCCTAAAACAAAAAAATTTCTAGAAGAAACTAATATTGAAACTTTTGATACTCCTGGAAATGGTTATGTAGAAGATCTGAATTCAGTGCTCAAAACTATTGATGATGATATTTTAGTTACATCTGGTGATTTACCATTATTGGATGAAAATATTATTCAAAGAATTGTTGATCAATATGATCCTAAAAAAATTTGGACCAGTATCGTCATAACTAACAAATTTTTAACTTCACTTGGACTTGAGTCTAATTATTCAGTAAAGTTTAATGATCAAATTTGCAATTATACTGGAATTTCTCTAGTTAATTCAAAAAAAATCTTATCCTATGAACATTTGGATGAAGATTATATGATATTTGATGATAAAAGAATTGCATTTAATCTAAACTCAAAACAGGATTATGACCTACTCAGCACTACCTGATACTTTGCCATTTATCTGAGCCTTTGAACCTGTTGCTTGTGAAATTGTGTTGCCACATGAATTACATGCTACTTGTGTTGATGTATGAGAATAAACTACCTGTACCTCTCCACATTCATTACAATTAACTTTTTGAAATTTGCTTGATGGCTTTGGGATTTCAATATGATCTTTCTTCATGCTGCTACCAACTCAAATTTCTTAATTCTAATACCTGGTTTATTGTATTTCTTCTTACAAACAGTACATGTCATAATAGGAGTAACTTTCTTTGTAACTTTAGCAGGTTTTGCAAGTTTTGGGAATTTCTGTCCACCATATCCTTTTTTACGTTCTGCATGTCTACGTTCACCTCTTGCAGAACCACGTCTTTTCCCTGCCTTGTAAATGGAGACCTTTTGTTCAGTATGTGTTTTACATTTTGCACAATACTTTCTGATCACCTTAGGAATGTTCATATCAACAAAACCTACTCAACCGTAATTTAAGCATTGAATCTATAATAGGTACAAAATATAATTAGAAATCGTGACTTCGAGCCTGGCAAATTCGATCTCCTCATTAAATTCTGTAGCAATGGGTGACAAAAAAGCCGATCTAGTTTTGAAAAACTGTAATTTGCTATCTGTGTATACTAGAGAAATAATTCCCAAAACTCAGATTGCAATTTTTAATGATAGAATTGCATATGTTGGTTCGGATGCATCACACACACTTGGTCCAAAAACAAGAATAATTGATGTAAATAACAAATATGTTGGTCCCGGCTTTGCAGATCCTCACTTACACATTGATCAATTTGTATTACCATCTGAATTTGCAAAAAAGGCTTTACTCTGCGGTGTCACTTCGCTATTCTCTGATCCTATTGATGTTGTTAGTGTTGGAGGGTACAAAGGTTTTCAAGAATTTCTTAAACTTGGAGAAAACCTTCCAATACGAATTTTTCAAGTAGTTCCAGGTGGTCTACCAGTTGATGCAAAATTTAGCAACAGTAACTCATTGTCATTATCACAAGAAAAATTGGCAATAAAACATCCACATGTTCTTGGCTTGGGAGAAGTTTTTTCTTGGACTAAAGTGACTCTTCGTGAACCTAAAACAATGAAGTCTCTTGCAGCAATGTTAGAATGTGATTGTATAATTAATGGACATACTGCAGGTGCTGCAGATAAAAAACTTAATGCATATGTTTCATCTGGTATACTTTCCTGTCACGAACCAATAAATTTTGATCAAGTTTTAGAGAGATTACGTCTTGGAATGTGGATTATGATTAGGGAAGGCTCTATCAGACGTGATTTACAGGAAATCATTCCACGTGTTTTATCTAATGGAACTTATCTTAATCGCTTAATGTTTTGTTCAGATGGTCTTGATCCACTTGACATGACAAAATTCGGTCATATTGATCATTGTATAAGAGAATCAATCAAACTTGGTTTAAAACCAATAGATGCGATAACTATGGCATCTACAAATAATTTTGATTATTATAATATGGGAAAAGATCTTGGTGGAATTGCTCCTGGGAAATTAGCTGATATTTTAATTTTTGATGATTTAAAGTCATTCAAGCCAAGCCAAGTATTTGTTGGCGGTAAACTTATAGTTTCGAATGGAAGTATCATTATCCCTATCAAGAAAAAACCTATTCCAAAATGGATCAAAAAAACTGTTAAACTAAAAAAATTCACAAAAAATGATTTTCTTATTAAATCAAAAAAGAAAGATGTTCTTGCAAATACTATTTTTATGGAAACTGAAATTATTACTAAAATAAGTTCTGTACAGCTACAATCAGTGGATGATCATGTCTCTGCATCTTTAGATTCTGATGTGTGGAAGGTTGCAGCATTTGATAGAATTCATGGATCAAACCGTCATGCTATTGGATTTCTTGAAAATTTTGGTGCCAATATTGGCGCATTTGCATCCACTTGGAGTTTTCATGAAAATGATTTGATAGTAATTGGATCAAATGATTCTGATATGGCAATTGCATCTAATCATATTATAAAGAATCAAGGTGGGCTTGTTGTAGTAAAACATGGAAAAATCCTTGCTTCTTTACCATTACAATTTGCAGGAATTGTTTCAACGGATTCTTTTGAGAATGTATCTCTTAATTTTGAAAAAATAAATAATTCTATTGTGGATTCTGGTTGTACTTTTTCTAGACCTCATTTGATTCCATTATTCCTGCCATTTTTGGCTCTTCCATCTGTTAGAATTCTCTCAAGTGGAATTATTGATGTGAAAAAACGAAATTACATCTCACCGATCAACTAAGTAATGTTAAAAAGGGGGAATCGGAGAACTGTAGCTGAATCTAAATGGCATCAATTCAACAAGGACCAAATGGACCTGTATTGGTTCTCAAAGAGAGTGCATTACAACAGAAAGGTAAAGATGCTCAACAAAATAATATTGCAGCAGCAAAATTGGTTGCACAATTGGTCAGAAGTAGTCTTGGACCTAGAGGCCTTGATAAAATGTTAGTTGATTCATTAGGTGATGTTACTATAACTAATGATGGTGCAACCATCTTAAAAGAAATTGATGTTCAGCATCCTGCAGCTAAAATGATGGTTGAAATTTCAAAAACAGTTGATAGTGAAGTAGGTGATGGTACGACTTCATCTGTTATTTTTGGAGGTGCATTGTTGGCAAGAGCAGAAGATCTACTAAACAAAGATGTTCATTCTTCAACTATAATTGATGGCTATCAAGCAGCAGCAGATAAAACTCTTGAAATTTACTCACAATTATCAAAGAAAATACAACCTAATGATAGGGAATCTCTTCTAAAAATTGCAATGACCAGTATGCAATCAAAATTAATTTCTGAAGATAGTGATTCTTTGTCAAAAATTATAGTTGATGCAATCCTCAGTATTGCAACGAAGAAGGGTGACAAATATTCTGTTGATCTTGAAAATATTAAAGTAGAAAAGAAAGCAGGTGGTTCAATCCAAGATACACAAATTGTTAAAGGTATTGTTTTGGACAAAGAGGTTGTTCATAGTGGAATGCCTACTAAAATTGAGAAAGCAAAAATTGCATTAATTAACGCTGCATTAGAAATTGAAAAAACTGAAATGAGTGCAGAAATTAGAATTACTGATCCAACTCAAATGCAGATGTTCTTAGAAGAAGAAAATAGAATGCTAAAGACAATGGTTGACAAATTACATGACCTAGGAGCTAATGTCTTGATTTGTCAAAAAGGAATTGATGATATTGCACAACACTATCTTGCAAAATATGGTATCATGGCCGTGCGTCGTGTAAAAGAGAGTGATATGATTAAACTCTCCAAAGCTACAGGTGGACGTGTAATTAGTAATCTTGATGATCTTTCAGAAAGTGATCTAGGTATTGCAGATTTGGCTCAACAAAAGAAAGTTGAATCTGATAAATGGGTTTTCATTGAAGGCTGTAAACATCCACAATCTGTAACCATGTTAATTCGTGGTGGCTCACAAAGAGTTATTGACGAAGTTGATCGTTCTATTCATGATTCTCTCATGGTAGTAAAAGATGTAATTGAAAAACCCGAAATTGTTGCAGGTGGAGGTGCTCCGGAGGCATACGCAGCATCGTTACTCAAAGATTGGGCCGATAATTTTGATGGTAGAGAACAACTTGCAATTAAAAAATATGCTGAAGCACTAGAGACAATTCCATTAACCATCGCTGAAAATGCAGGAATGGATCCTATCGATACTATGGCTAATCTTAGAGCAAAACAAAATCAAGGTCATAAATGGACTGGAATTGATGCTAGAAACATGAAGATTGCAGATATGATGGCAATTCATGTAGTAGAACCAATTGTAGTAAAAGAACAAATCGTGAAATCTGCCACAGAAGCGGCGTGCATGATTCTTAGAATTGATGATGTAATAGCTGTATCTGGAGCTCCAGGTGGCGGCACGCCTGGAATGGGATAAATTTTCTTAGTTAAAGTTTAATCATAAGAATTTTTCTAAATCCTTGTTGCACAAAATTGGTATAGATTTAGGTGGTACTAAAATAGAAGCTGTACTACTAGATGAAAATCTTGATGTTTTAGAAAAAAAAAGAATTCCAACACCTCAAAATAATTATCAAGAAATTCTTAATACTCTTTCTTCTCTTGTTTTGGATCTTTCTTCAAACATCTCTGATTTTTCATTGGGCATTTGTACCCCAGGTACAATTTCCAAACAAACTGGATTGATCAAAAATAGTAACACGCAATGTTTGATTGGAAAATCATTAAAAGAAGATTTAGAAAATAAATTAAAAAAAAAAATTTCCATGGAAAATGATGCTAATTGTTTTACCATGGCAGAAGCTACAATGGGTGTAGCTATGGAATTTAGTTTAGTTTTTGGTGTGATTATGGGTACTGGTGTTGGAGGTGGAATTGTAATTGATAAAAAACTCTATCTTGGAAGAACTAACATTGCAGGCGAGTGGGGTCATCACGTATTACATCACGATGGTAATTTATGTTATTGTGGAAAAATGGGATGTGTGGAAACTTACATCAGTGGACCATCGTTGGAAAGAAGATGGACTGAAATGACTGGAAAATCTCAAACTCTTTCAGAAATCATATTTGATGTTGATACAGATGTTGGACAAAGATGGAAAGATGAATTTATAGAAAATTTTGGATTTGGTCTATCAAATGTAATTGATATCCTAGATCCTGACGCAATTGTTTTAGGTGGTGGTTTGTCAAATATTGATTTTTTGTATACTGATGGAAAAGAATCAATTTACAACAAAGTATTCTCAGATATGGTGGATACACCTATTCTGAAAAATAAACTGGGTGATTCTGCTGGGGTTTTTGGTGCATGTATGCTTTGATCTTTTTCATTTTGTGATATATTCATACATACCTACTTAATATAACCGTAAAAATCATTACATTTTTGTTTGATTGAAATATAAACTATAGAGAAATACACTTACAGCATTAGAATTTAATTTGGACATCCTTCCATTTTTGAAATGGAATAGCCATCTGTCATTATTTCAATTTCCATATCTTCTGGAACTGATTGTGTGTGACAAAACTTACATTCATTTGTAGTAACTATGACAGACTCTTCTCCGATAGATTTAAGCCACTCTTTTGCAAATGTAATTGCTTTTTCTGGATCACTTTTATCAGTCACTACATCAAAATGCATCGTATGTCCATCTTTTGCTTTTACATATGTATCAAAAACATGAAAATCCATAATCATCATAAGTTACTGGGGATATTTATTTTTAAAATCTTCTCAATAATCTTATTCACATCAGTATCTAACTCGCTGCTTATCAAAATTAATTTTGCTCCACCAAGAAACAGTTACTAGATAAATTTTAATATTTTGTTAATGCAAAAATTGACTTTCCAATTTTATTTGTATCATTTTTTAATATGTGTAGATCATCTATAAACTGACTATAATGAAGATATCTAAATTTTCTCTCTTGATAAATATCTTTAACACTGTTCTAATTTCTTACATAATTCGATAAAATCATACTCAAATATAACAAATATTCCTATCATGTTTTAAAATCTAACCATAGATTTTTTCATATCCTATATAGTTGCTATTGTGGTTCAATTGTTGCTGGAGGCTTACTTGAAATAGTATACGTGACCCAAGTAACATCCTCAATTTCGTTTGTTATTCTATTACTCATTTTTTCTAACAATTCATGTGATAATCTAGTCCAATCCGCAGTCATTGCATCCACAGAATCCACAACTCTAATCATAACTATGTTTCCGTATCTACGCTCATCTCCTACAACCCCTACTGCTCTGTCATCACCTACTGCTGCATATGCTTGCCATACTTTTTCATACAAATCAGCTTCCATTAATTCATCTTCAACAATTTTACTTGCTATTTTTGAAATATTTAGTTTTGTTGGAGTAACTTCTCCAATTATTCTAACCGCAAGACCTGGACCTGGAAATGGATGTCGCATGAAAAGTTTTTCTGGAACTCCAAGAATTTTTGCAATCTCTCTTACTTCATCTTTATATAACTCTCTTAATGGTTCTAATATTTCTAAATTGAGCCAATCTGGTAATCCTCCGACATTATGATGTGATTTTATTACTGAAGCAGGACCTTTTGAAACTCCGCTTTCAATAACATCCGGGTATAGTGTACCTTGAGCAAGCCATTTGAAGGGACCATTAGTTTCAGCAAATTTAGAAAAAACATGAATAAATTCTTCTCCTACTATCTTTCTTTTTCTTTCAGGATCTTCTATACCCTTGAGTTTTCCAAGAAATTCATCTACTGCGTTGATTGATGTAAAATCTACTTTAAAATTATCTTTAAACATCTCCTCAATTTCTTTTTCTTCATTTAGTCTTAACAAACCATTATTTACAAAAACACATTTGAGTCTGTTTCCAATTGCTTTATGAATAAGTAATGCAACCACTGTAGAATCAATTCCGCCACTCACTCCACAAAGTACATTACCATTTATTTTTGAAATTTTTTCTACAGCTGAATCTATGAACCCTTTCATAGTCCAATCTTGTTTTGCTCTACAAACTTTTAAAACAAAATTCTTAAGAATTTCAGTACCTTGTTCCGTGTGTACAACTTCTGGATGAAATTGAATTCCATAAATTGATTTTTCTTCTGATGCAATTGCAGCTGCTTTTGCATTTTCAGTATGTCCTATTACTTTGAATCCTTCTGGAATTTGTTCTGCTTCGTCACCATGACTCATCCATGCCCTAATCGATTTACTAACACCATTAAGCAAATCTTTATCATTGTCAATTGTAAGTAAAGACGAACCATATTCTTTGTTTGCTCTTTTCACTTTACCTCCAAATTTATTTACAATTAATTGATGTCCATAACAGATTCCAAGCAATGGTAAATTCATCTCAAATATTTTATCTTCTGGATTTGGAGCATCTATATTATAAACACTTGATGGCCCCCCAGAAAAAATTATTCCAGTAGGTTTGAGTTTTTGCAATTCATCATAACTAATATCATAAGGAACTAGTTCTGCATAAACAGAAAATTCTCTTATTCTTCTACAGATCAAATGGCTATATTGTGAACCAAAATCTAAAACTATAATCTTGTCCATATTCTTACTTGTTTATGTTTTCGAGCATACGTGTTAATGACCAGCCTGCTGTGTTGATTAACTCATTTACTCTTTCTTTCTGTCTATAATTTCTAATAATAATCTCTCTGATATTAACCCCATTTTTATTTACAATGTAATCAATTACTCTTTCTTTTTGAATTCTCCCATTTTCTGCTTCAGCAAAGTCTTTCTTTTTCATCTCTCCAATTATTCTATCCAAAAAAAATGATTTGAAAGGAGGTGTATCTGCATTAATTTCAATTTCATTATCTAAAACTATGGAAACTTGATCTGGTGTGACAAATGCTTTAGCTATAATCTTTCCATCATTTACCCTTTTAATTGGAATTGATTTTTCTACAGGAATTGATTTTTCTACATTTTTTTCAATAGATTCTATTTTTACTTCGCCTTCTTTAATCTCTAGTTGAGAAGCTTTTTTGAAACTAGATCCCTTTAGGAACAGATCTAAAACTGTAATGTTTTTCTCAAGCATCTCTATGGATTCATGATGTTTATCAATCTGATCCATTAAACTTTCTTTCAATGCGACAATATCTTTTACTTGCTCTTCTGAGAATCTCATATCTTATTTAATCAAGGATGGGTATTAAATGCATTCTAGGTAATTATAATATCTAATTCCTTGTATGATATTTTTTTAAATCCTTTAATTGGTTTTGATGTCGTGAATAATTCAGATTTTGTAATAGTTGAAAGCCATTCTAAAAGCGATTTTCCTCTTTTTAATTTCTTTAATTTCATTTTCCTTTCTGATTTCTTTGTTTTTGAAAATTTTCCTATCTGATCTCCAAAATCCATTCCAAATAAAATAATTCTTTTTGCATTATAATGACTTGCCAAAAAAACTCCTCTATCACCATCTGTAAATCCTCCAAAATTATGTATTTTATCAAACGGAATTGATTGAGTTGTTCCAAGACAATTTTTTATTTTTTTTACAAATTCTAATTTTTCTATATTATCTCCATGTGCATGTACAACAAAAATAGATTTTGTTTTTGCCATTTTTTTAAGTGTATTTTCGTCACCATCTAGATCTGTTATAATGATGTCTGGGATGATTCCATTTTCCACAAGTGGTTTAATTGAACTGTCTGCAGCAATTTTTATTGATTTTTTATAATTTTTTAATTTGGGAATTGCACTAGATAATGAAGGTCCTGAACCTATAACTAACACTATCTTATTCTTAACTAGATTCATAATCTTTTCATTAATGTCTGATTTTTTTAAAATTGAATTCAAAATAATAGCTGATTCTCTATCTCTTTTTTCATCATATGTAAATTCTTTTAAAATATCTGAATATCTCTTTTTCCAACCTAGAAGCATGATATGACTCAAATTGCATGACTTTCTGATAAACAATGTGGCTAAAATTGCAAATGTAACAGTTGGGAGCAAGTACCCTGTACGTATTATGGGTATTCTAAACACTAGCCCTGAATCATTTTTCAAAAAGTCTGTTAACACTAGCAAAATTTCTATAAAAAATACCGTAAAACAGATGGAAGATGAAGGTGCAGATTTTATTGATATTGGTGGAATGTCAACTGCTCCTTATCTGTCTACACTAGTATCAGAAAATGTTGAATCAAAAAGGATTTTAAATGCAATAAAAATAATCCAAAATTACACAAACCTTCCAATTTCTGTTGATACATGTAGATCTAAAGTTGCTAAAGATGCTTTAGAATTTGGTGTCGAAATTATCAATGATATTTCAGGACTAAAATATGATGTTGAAATGCAACAAGTTATTTCAGAGTACAAACCATCTGTAATTTTATGTGCGTTTGATTCTAAAGCTATTTTTGGTAATTCTGTTTATACTACCAAAAAACTTCTTAACGCAAGTTTGAAAATAGCAAAAAAATCATGCATTCCATCTGAAAAAATTGTATTGGATCCTGCTATTGGGTTTTTTAGAAAAATTGGAAAAGGTCCATTTTTTACTAAAATTAAATCAGATTATGTAAAAAGAGATCTAGACATTCTTAAAAATTTGAGTTCTATAAAGCAAAATTTTCCAATTATGATCTCCGTTTCTAATAAATCATTTATAGGAAATATTTTGAGAAAATCAAATCCCGCTGATCGCTTATTTGGCTCAATTGCTGCAGAGACTATATCTATCCTTAATGGTGCTGATATAATTCGTACTCATAATGTAGGTGCTACTAAAGATGCAGTAATGATTGCTTCACAACTATCAAAATAACACAAAGGCTTATAATCATTATTTTACTTTCTTAACGAGGTTTCATTGGAATTTAAAGAAGGCTTAACTTTTGACGACGTTCTTCTCGTACCCAAATATTCGGATATTACAAGCCGAAGCCAGACATCGCTAAATACACAACTATCTCGAAATATTTCAATTAACATTCCATTTGTGAGTGCAAATATGGATACAGTAACTGAATCCTCTATGGCTGTGACTATGGCGCGTGCTGGTGGTATAGGAATTATTCACAGATTTTTGACAATAAAAGAACAATCTAATGAAGTTCTCAAAGTAAAACGATCAGGAAGTGTAATGATAGAAAATCCTTACTCTATTTATTTAGACAAGTCTGTTCAAGATGCCCTGGATTATGCAGGAGATAAAGAAATTTCTGGTCTCTTAGTAGTTGATTCTAATTCTAAATTGGTTGGAATAATAACTGAGAGGGATTTGCTTTTTGCTGATACACATATGAAAATCAAAGACGTTATGACTAGAGATGTTGTAACTGCAAAACCTGGTGTTACATTGGATGAATCTAAAGAAATTCTTCACAAACATAGAATTGAAAAATTGCCAATTGTTGATGATTCTGGAATTATTAGGGGATTGATTACAAGTAAGGACATTACAAATAATGCAGATTTTCCAAATGCGTCTAAAGATAAGAAAGGACGACCATTAGTTGGAGCTGCAGTTGGAGTAAAAGGTGACTTTTTGGAAAGAAGTGAATCTCTTTTAGAATCAGGTGTCGATATACTTGTTGTAGATATAGCACATGGACATAGCGAAAATGCCATGAGTACAGTTCGTAATATCAAAAAAGCATTTCCTGATTGTGAATTAATTGCAGGAAATATTGCAACTGCTAATGGAGCTGAGGATTTGATTAAAGCAGGAGTTGATGCAGTAAAGGTTGGTGTAGGTTCTGGTTCAATATGTATAACCAGAGTAATTACAGGTTCTGGTGTTCCCCAATTGACAGCAGTAATGGATTGTGCAAAAATTGGTAAGGACTATGGCATCCCAATAATTTCTGATGGTGGTACTAGAACCTCTGGTGATGCTACAAAAGCTTTGGCCGCTGGTGCTTCATCTGTGATGATAGGCAGTATGTTAGGAGGAACTGATGAATCTCCTGGAACTGTTTTGACTAAAAATGGTAAAAGATTCAAAGTTTATCGAGGAATGGCATCATTAGCTGCTTCTATTGGTAGAAAATCCAAAGAAACAGGCTCAATCTCCTTAGATGATGATCTTAATGATTATGTTGCAGAAGGAGTTGAAGCCATGGTTCCTTACAAAGGAACTGTAACTGATATTCTAAAACAACTTACAGGTGGTGTTCGTTCTGGTTTAAGTTATTGTGGTGCTCATACAATACAACAAATGCAAGAAAATGCAGAATTTATCAAAATGTCAAGAGCTGGATTTGCTGAAAGTCAACCTCATGATGTTTCTTTAATGTAATCAAATAATTGTTATTCTAATTGTTAACCTATAACTTATGATTGTTATGATATGACATAGTATGACAAAAGATGTTTTATGTTCTAATTATAACATGTTTTTTCTGACAACCTGATAATTTGTTTGAATGAATCATATGGTTATTTGATAAAAATCAGATGATTAAATGCAGATAATTTTTTAAGCAGTATTAAAAGTCATTCATGTATGATGTCTAAAAGGACTATCATTGGATTGATAATTGGAAGTGCAATTATTGTAGTTGGAGGTTATTCACTAATCACACATATAGGAACAATCACAATTTATGAAAATTATTCGGTAGCCGTTGGTGATTCTATCCCTTATACAATTCCTGCACCTAAAGATACCATACAGCATATGAAAATCACGGGTGATTCTTTTGATCTTAAACTTCAAAGTCCAGGTACTGGATTCCAAATTCCAAACATGACTTCTTATAAAAACGAATTACCATTAGACTGGGTTCATGAAGCAGATGGTGAAACAAAAATACTCATTAAAAATACTGGTAATGATGAATTATTAATTACTGGAGTTTTGATTAGAAGTTCTGATCCGATATGGTTTACCTTTGATCTTATGGTGATTGTATCTGGATTGGTAATAATTGGCTTTAGTATGGGTTTTACTTTACGAAAACCAAAAGGATTTTAGCTTAATTTTGCAGATGGATACGAACCTAAAACTTTCATGAACAGTGTTTCTTGTTTTATTTTTTCTAACATTTCTGAAATTTTAGGATTATTTTGATGTCCCTCAAAATCTACATAGAAATTATACTCCCACGTATTTGATTTGGTTGGCCTTGATTCTATCTTTGTAAGATTAACATTGTTTTTGTAAAAATTCTTTATGATTCTGTATAGTGAACCTGGCTCATGTTTTATTGAAAATATTATTGATGTTTTGTCCTTGCCTGTTTTTATACTGTTTGTCTTTGATAGGATCAAAAATCGTGTATAATTATTTAGATTATTTGCAATGTTCTCTGAAATAATTGGCATTTTGTATATTCCAGCTGCATCTTTGCTGGCTATGCTTGCACAATCTTTTCTGTTTAACTCTTTTACAATTTTTACACTTCCTGAAGTATCATACGATGGAATTGTTTTCATATTATGGTCTTCGATAAATCTTCTACATTGACCTAAAGCTTGGGGATGAGAATAAACCAAGTTGACTTCCTCCAATTTACCAGTTCCAATTAAACAATGCTCAATTCTATGATATATCTCACCTGTTGCATTAAGAGATGTTGAATATAGTAAATCATAACTTTCACCAACACTTCCTTCTAATGAGTTTTCCACTGGTAAAATTGCGTATTCTGTTTTATCACTAGATGTGTTTTCTAATACTTCTGCAAATGTAGCGAGGGGTACAGTTTGAATATCTTTATTAAAAAATGATTTTGCTGCAGCTTCACTGTATGCTCCTCGTTCACCTTGGAACGAAACATGAATCATTTCTTAGTTACTCAAATTAATAAAATCCATGTTACCAAAGTTTGTAGAAAGTTTCCTTTCATCAATCCATGAACATTCTGTACATTTTATAGCGTCACGCATTGTTACAACTTTGCCACCACATTTTCTACATTTTGTGTATAAAACTCCTAAATGTGGTTCATCAATTACTGCATGAATCGTACCATTAAGATGACTTATAATTTTTAGTGTTATTATATCGTTAACCAACGCCACATTTCTGATTCGCATATTTCGTGTAGAACACACACATTCTACTTTGGATGTTGTAGGTTTTTGGTTTATGTAATCAATTGATACTGCAATCATAGATGACATAACTGCTGCTACTGTTCCAATAACAACATCTTCCACTTTAGGAATTGAAAGCATTTTAGGACTCATAATGCTGGCTGTTCGTGTTTCCTTGTCAAGGATTCTTTTGCCTACTGTTGCAGCACGAACCATATCACCATCATCAAAAGTGTTGTATCCAGCCTCATATTCCTCAATAGATGCTAATTTGTCACCTGGAAATATGATATTTTCAGACATGGTTAGATTTTTGTTTTTATGATTATAATTGTTTGTGGTCCTTAAATCTTGGTAAATCATATATCCCTTAAAATCTAAAAAAAATCATGAAGGCTTTGGTTTATGAAGAATACACTACTACTGATGATTTTTCTACAATTTTAAAAATTAAAGATATACCTTTACCTGAACCAAAACCACATGAAGTAGTTTTCAAAGTAAAAGTAGCTGCACTCAACTATGATGATATTTGGGGAATGAGGGGCAAACCTTTGGCAATCCCATTACCTCATATTTCTGGAACTGATGCTGCAGGTGAAGTAACTGCAATTGGTAGTGATGTAAAAAATATCAAAATTGGTGACCGAGTAGTTTCTCATGGAAACATGTCATGTAGAGTTTGTAAAGCGTGTACTAGTGGAAGGGAATATGATTGTAGAAAACGAGCTATTTGGGGTTTTGAAACAGGTCCTCTCTGGGGTGGTTATTGTGAATTTACACATCTTCCAGAAGTCAATGTTGTAAAGATTCCAGAAGGAGTATCATATGATCAGGCAGCTGCTGCGTCTATGACTTTGTTAACCTCTTGGCATATGCTTGTTGGTAGAGCAAAAATTCAACCTGGACAATTAGTTTTGATTATGGGTGGAAGTTCTGGTGTTGGAACTTATGGAATTCAAATTGCAAAACTTTTTGGATGTACTGTTATTGCTACTGCCAGTCCTGATAAACTAGACAAACTATTAGAATTGGGAGCTGACTATGTGATAGATCATAGAAAAGAAGACTGGCATAAAGAAGTAAAATCAATTACAAAAAAAATTCCAAAATATGGTGATGTTCCTAGAATTGATATAATTTTTGAACACATTGGTGGCTCTCATTGGAATAAAGAACTTACATTGTTAAATTATGGAGGAACCATAGTAACAACTGGTGCAACTACAGGTTATGATGCAAAAACAGATTTACGTCATATTTTCTTTAAAGGAATTAATATTTTAGGCTCAACCCAAGGAACAAGAGCAGAATTAGAACAAGGTCTCTATTGGATGTCTCAAGGTAAAATAAAATCTATAATCGATTCTGTATATCCATTAGAGAGAGCAGCAGAGGCTCATACAAAAATGCTCAAAGGTAAGGGGCTTTTTGGAAAAATCTTGATGAAACCAGGATCTGACTAGATGAAAGATCCAAAAATAAACTCCACTTTAGATAAAGGAAATAGATTGTTTTTACAAGGAAAACTAAAAGATGCAATATTATATT
The DNA here is from genome assembly GCA_029862745.1 of Nitrosopumilus sp. NCBI lineage: Archaea > Thermoproteati > Nitrososphaerota > Nitrososphaeria > Nitrosopumilales > Nitrosopumilaceae > Nitrosopumilus > Candidatus Nitrosopumilus sp. The sequence continues at coordinate 22,197 of JAOTWS010000012.1, forward strand.
ACGATAAAATACTTGATGAGAATCCATCACATATTAGCTCCCTTAACAATAAAGGATATGCTCTAAGTAAACTCAAAGATTTTGATAATGCCCTAAAATGCTATAATATCGCTCTTCAGATTTCGCCTAATGATCTTTCCGTTTTAGTTAACAAAATTTCTTGTTTTCGTAAACAAGGAAAATTTGTTGAGGCATTATCAATATGTGATAAAATACTAAATGAAAATCCAATGTATAATATTGCACTATATCATAAAGAACGAATTTTATTTTCTTTGAAGGAATATGATAAATCTATTTTATGCTGTAATAGTATATTGAATGATTATCCTAATAATGGTGATGTCTTATTTGATAAATCATGTAGTTTTGTGATGCTCTCAAAAAATGATGAGGCACTTGATTTACTAGATCATGCAATCTCTCAGGGAATACAATTCAAAGTTAAAGCAAAAAAATCTAAATCGTTTGAAAAGTTATCTGATAGTTCTAGATTTCAAAAATTGGTTTCTTAATTATAACCAATGTGGAATTTCAAGATATTCCTCTATACTCTCATTTCGTAAAATCTTGAGGAGTGCATTTGCTTGAGGACTAGATAAAACTGGCTTGTCAAACTGATTATCCGTAGAAATTCTTGGACATGCTACTTGAATAAAAGCGTCTATTCCCTTGAAATTTCTTAATCTGTCATTTGTAATATCAGTTAGTGCAAACAACTGGACTTTTTTTCCTTCTTTTTCTAATTCTTTTTTAATTTTTAAAGCAAATACTTTTGATAACTGTCCTTCTTTTAATCCTACAATAACTCCAAATGTTTTTGCTTCAGATGCTTTGTATATTGCAAGAGTAGCTTTCTTTTTTAATTTCTGTGCAAATTCTGTAATTTCTCTTATTTCATTAAAGTAAGGATCTAAAACATAAGTTGGTAAATTTGTTGACAGTGCAATTCCTGCTGCATGAAAATTACTTTGTCCCAAAAATACATAAGCATCAACTTCTTTTTTTAGTGTTGTAGCAGGATAAAACTCGCAACCAAAAACTTGACCATCGTTTAACTGTCCTTTTCCCTTTCCAACTTTAACTGTAATATTACCTTCTATTAGAATTGTCTTTACTTTATCTACTTGATCTAAATGTTGACTATCTGTAACCAAAGAGACTGTTTTTCCTTTCAGTATATCTATACACTTTTTGGCAACACTGTCAAATGCTACATCATCATATGCATTGATTAAAACCAAATTTTTTTCTAGTGATTCTGTGTTAATTGTATGTCCAATGTTAAATTGAATTTCAGAACCAAGAATTTTTGCGCCATTTGTGTTAAGATCACATGTTCCCCATGTTGTATCTGCTAAAATATAAGCTGGAATTCCAAATTTTTTTGATATTTTTATGGCAGTTTCCTGAACTTGAGGTAAAATTCCATCTGGCCCATTTAGTGATACGGATGCTGGGTTTTTATCTTGAATTTCTTTGAAAATTCTTTCTTCATCTATTACTATCAATCCAGCTTGAAATATGATTTTATTAATTTAAATCAACTGGAACATACAACAACTAAAAATGTCAGAGTTTTAAAAATAAGTTATGGAAAAAGAAACTATCCTTAATGTCGGATTTGATGATACTGATTCTCCAAAGGGGATGTGTACTACTTTTCTAGCCTACAAAATTGTTAATTTACTCCAAAAGCAGAAAACCGAATTTCTTGATTTTCCAAGATTAATTAGATTTAATCCTAACATTCCATGGAAAACTAGAGGTAATGGTGCAGTTTCCTTTAAAATTAAAACAAAAGAGCCATCCAAAACTAAAAACCAAATTAAAAATCTTGTTTCAAAATACTCTGATGTCAAAAATGGTGCAAACCCAGGATTAGTATTTTTTGAGAGTAACACTATTCCCTCTGACTTTATTAGTTTTAGCAATTTAGCGTTATGGCAACTAATTAGTAGAAACAATGCAAAAAAATTTGCTAAAAAAAATAATTTAGACATTTTTTATCAAGGTAACGGACAAGGGTTAATTGGTGCAATTGGTGCAATTGGATATGATTTTCATGATCATACATTGGAGCTTTTGAGTTATAGAAAAAAACCAAAGTTTGGAAAAACAAGAAAACTTTCAAGTAAAAGTGTAAAAATTATGCAAGAAAAAACTTTCCCTTATACGTTTAACAGTTTTGATTCAAAGAAAGGACGAATTCTAATTATTCCTCATGGCCCTGACCCAGTTTTTTATGGTGTTAGAGGTGAAAACATTGATTCTCTAATCTATGCTACAAAGATTCTCAAAAGTGATGAAAAATTAGATGGATATATGATCTTTAAATCTAATCAAGGAACTTCTGATCACTTGAGAAATGAATTAAATTTTGAGAATATGAAACCATATGCTTCTGGAAAAATTACTGGAATTGTGTCAAATTCACCAAAAATTGTTAAAGGTGGTCATGTTTTTTTTAAAATTCTTTCTAAAAATCATGAATTTTGGTGTGCTGTTTACAAACCTACAGGAATTTCAACTATTGCGTCAAATTTGATAATAGGAGATGAAATTTGTGTAGGCGGTGGAGTTAGAAAGGCTTCAAAAAATTTTCCTCGAATAATAAATTTAGAATTTCTTGATGTCATCAATCTTAAAAAAAACACTATCTCCTCAAATCCTCTTTGTAAAAAATGTAATAAAAAAATGAAATCAAAAGGATATAATCAAAGATTTGAGTGTGTTCGATGTGGGAATAAATTTCCCAAAAAAATAATAATCGAAATTCCACGAAAAATAAAAAAACAACTATATCTTCCAAAAGTGTCTGCACATAGACATCTGACAAGGCCTTTACAACGAATTGGAATAATTAACAAAACTACAAAATTTGATAAATCTCTTTCGTGGTTTTGTGTTTATGACAATTAAATAGCGGGGAGTAGATTTGAACTACTGAACTGCGGGTTATGAGCCCGCCGGGATGACTTAGCCCTATTTAGTCTGGCTTCCCCACCCCGCTGAACATAAATGAAGTTCAGCCGTATATACGCTTTATCAAATTCTTGAAAGTAATTAATATGATTTCAAAAGATTGTATTTTCATGGATAAGAAAATTCAAATCATTGCAGTTGCAATTGCTGTGGTTTTTTCTATATTTGTTTTAACTTCACCATCAGATCCAATTCTATTACCTGAACCTCATTCAAATACCAAAAGTGATTTTGTAACTATCATAGCTAAAAATCTTGACAAACCTCGTGCAATTGCTATTTCTGATGATAGAATTTTTGTTACAGAAAAGGATGGATTTATCAGAGTCATTCAAGACAATATACTGTTAGAATCCCCATTGGCATCATTAAGACCTGCTAATGTATTTGATGGCGGATTGTTAGGAATTGCACTGCACCCTAATTTTTCTAATAATCATTACATCTATGTATTTCTGACTTATGATGAGGATGGAAATTTATGGAATAAAATACTGAGAATTACTGAATCTAAAAATAAACTCCAAGATGCTCAAACTATATTTGATAAAATCCCTGGTTCTTCTTTTAGTAATGGTGGCTTTATAAAATTTGGACCTGATGGAAAATTGTATGTAGGAACAGGAACTGTGTCTGATTCGTCGCATCTTCCTCAAGATCTTAATTCTCTATCTGGAAAAATCCTAAGACTAAATGATGATGGTACAATACCTGATGATAATCCATTTTCTAATTCACCTGTGTATGCATTGGGGTTTAGAAATCCACAGGGAATGACTTGGGATGATGATGGAAATTTGTATATTGCAGAATTTGGACCTGAAAAAAATGATGAAATTAATTTAGTTCATGCAGGGAAAAACTATGGATGGCCTGAACAACAATGTTCTGGTAATAAAAAATTTGAAAATGCTATTCTTTGTTATGATCCAAGCATAGAACCCGGAGGCATTCTGTTTTATTCTGGGAACACCCTTAACTTTGAATTTCCGTTCATAATGGCTTCAATGAGAGCTACTAATCTTTATCAACTAGATTTTGAAGAAGGATTGAGTTCTCAAAAATCAATTCTTAGTGGTATTGGACGTGTTCGTGATGTCGTACAAGGCCCAGATGGAAGCATCTATGTAATTACTTCAAATACCGATGGAAAAGGTTTTCCAGATAGTATGGATGATAAACTATTGAGGATATTAAAATAAAATGCCAGATTCGTCAATTTCAAAATTCTTTGAAAAATCAAGAAAAGATAGGTTGGAAATAATTGCAAATTTTGCGCAACTATCCAATGATGAAATAAATATTTTACAAAATGAAAATGGAGGAATTTCTTTTGATAAAGCAGATAAAATGGTAGAAAATGCCATTGGTACCTTTTCACTTCCTTTAGGAATTGCAACAAACTTCAAAATTAATGGAAAAGACTATCTCGTCCCAATGGTTATTGAGGAACCATCTGTAATTGCAGCTGCATCTAAAGGGGCAAAAATTTCAAGAATAAAAGGTGGATTTGAAGTTTCTATGACTGAATCTTATAGTATCGGTCAAGTGCAAATACTGGACGTAGTTGATATCTCATCAGCCATTTCACAAATCAAATACTTCTCAAGTGAAATTATTCAACTAGCTAATTCTAAAAGTAATACTCTGTCTAAAATAGGAAAAGGCGCAAAAGAGATCTCTTGTAAAGAAATTGATACACCTTCTGGTAAAATGCTAATTGTGGAACTTTTAATTGATGTGGGTGATGCAATGGGTGCTAATGTTACAAATACAATGTGTGAAGCCATTTCGCCGTTAATAGAAAAGATTACAGGTGGCAGAGTACTACTTCGTATTTTGTCTAACTATTCAACCAGAAGAATTGCAAAAGCAAAAGCTGTATTTGAAAAAGAAGCAGTTGGAGGTGAAAATATTGTTGATAATATTATCATGGCATTTGAATTTGCAGATAATGACGTGTATAGGGCAGTTACCCACAATAAAGGAATCATGAATGGAATAATTGCTGTTGCAAATGCAGTTGGTCAAGATAGTAGGGCCATTGAAGCTGCTGCAAATGCATATGCTGCAAAATCTGGACAATACCGTTCACTTAGTAACTGGAGTAAAGATAATGAAGGTAATTTAGTTGGAGTTTTGGAAATACCTCTTTCAGTTGGTATTGTTGGTGGGATTGTAAATGTTCATCCTGTGGCTAAGATATGTACAAAGATTCTTGGAGTTACATCAGCACAAGAACTTGCATGTGTAATAATTGCCACTGGTTTGGCTCAAAATTATAGCGCTATTAGAGCTCTTTCAACTGAAGGAATTCAAAAAGGACATATGCGTTTGCATGCAAGAAATCTTGCAGCAGCAGCTGGTGCTACACCTGATCAAATAGATGAAATTGTTCAAAAAATGATTGAAGAAAAGACAATTTCACTTGATAAAGCAAAGAAAATATTGTTTGATTTTAACAATCTATAACTCTTAAAATTTTTTATGTATTACAATTCTAAAAATAAATGAAGTTATTATATACTAAGTTTAACAAAATAACAGAAATGTCACAAATTCGTTTTGCTATTCCAAAAGGAAGTCTTGAAGAAGCCACCTTTAAACTCCTAGAAAGATCTTGGACTAAAGTAAATAGAAAAGATAGAGCATACAGAGTATATCTTGATGATCCAAATATTGTAGTGAAAATGCTTCGACCTCAAGAGATTCCAAATTTAGTTGCAGAAGGATTGTATGATGTAGGTATTACAGGAAAAGATTGGGTAGGTGAAACAAATTCTGACGTTGAGGCAATTCTAGATTTAGAATATGGTAAAATTAAATTAGTTATAGCTTTTCCTGACAAATATCATTACAAAAATCTTGATGAAATGATTGCAGATTATGGTAAAAAGAAGAAAACCCTTCGTATTTCTTCAGAATATCTCACTACTGCTTCAAAGTTTCTAAAACAATGTAAGTCTTATAAAAAATACTATGGATCTAAAGATCCGCTAATTGTAACTCCTTGGATTCGACTTGGTACCAACAAAAATATTCAAATTCATTTATCTTTTGGTGCAACAGAAGCAAAGCCTCCTGAAGATGTTGATGCAATAATGGATGTAACTGAAACTGGAACAACTTTAAAACAAAATAAATTAAAAATTGTTGATGATGTACTTACATCAACTGCACACTTAATTGTAAACAAAAAATCATTAAAAGATCCAAAAAAACGTGAAAAAATTTTTGATATTATAACTTTGATGAGAGGCGCAGTACATGGCAAAAAATACTTGCACATATATCTAAATGTAGAAGAAAAAAACATGAAAAAACTTTTGATGCAAATGCCATCACTCAAAAATCCTACAATAAGTCCGCTAAGTGAAAAAGGATGGTTTAGTGTAAATACAGTCATCAAAAAAGAAGAATTTCACAAACTTATTCCTAAACTAAGAAAGATTGCTCAAGGTCTTGTAGTTCATGAACCTAGACAAATACTTGAACTTGAGGAGATTAAGCGTGACGAAGAAAATTGATGAAAACAATCAAAGTAACTAATATTGAAAAATTTGTAGAAAACATTATCCCAAAACAACCTCAAAATAATAAAACTGTAGTTGAATCTATTCTAAAAACTGTCAAAAAAAATGGTGATAATGCAATACGTAAATATGAAAAAAAATTTAGTGGTGCAACTATCACGTCATTACAATTATCTTCATCTGAAATAAAAAATGCATATAATAAAATATCTAAGACTGAACTTGATGCATTATGTTTAGTAAAAACTAGACTTGAAAAGACAGAATCTACAATAAAGTCATTATTAAAAAATAAAACCATTAACATCGATGGAATAAAAATCTCTAAGAAATTCATTCCAATTCAAAGTGTTGGATGCTATGTTCCTGGCGGCTTGGCAAAATATCCAAGCTCTGTAATAATGTCTGTGGTTCCAGCTAAAATTGCAGGTGTTAAAAGAATTGTGGTTGTATCTCCTCCAAATTCAGATGGAAAAATTGATCCTCTAACTATTGTTGCTGCAGATATTTGTGGTGCTGATGAAATTTTCAAAACAGGCGGTGTGCAATCAATTGCAGCGTTATCCTATGGAACAAAAAGTATATCTAAAGTTGATAAAATTGTCGGTCCTGGAGGTGCATTTGTAACTACTGCCAAATCATTGATTAATAAAAACACTGGAATTGATATGTTAGCAGGTCCTACTGAATTAGGAATTATAGCCGATAATTCTGCTAATCCTAGATTCATCGCATTGGATCTAATATCTCAAGCGGAACACAGTAGTGACACCTTTTGTTATTTAATCACAACTTCATACAAACTTGCAAAGTCAGTAAGTAAAATTATTTCAGAAATAGTACCAAAAATTCAAAGAGAGAAGTTTGTTCACTCTAGTATAAAAAATAATGGTTTTATTGCAATCTGTAAAACTAAATCTGATATGATTAAACTTGCAAATTATTTGGCTCCTGAGCATCTACAAATAATGACAAAAAATTCTGAATCACTTTCCTCGAAAATTATCACTCCTGGCCTAATTCTTCTTGGAAATAATACTCCTTCATCTGCTAGTGACTATGTTTTAGGCTCAAACCATATTCTTCCAACCAATGGATTTGGGAAGATCCGTGGTTCGCTTTCTGTTTTAGATTTTATCAAGACAAGTACTCAGGTAACTTGTTCCAAATCATCATTATCTAAAATTGCAAAACATTTACAAACATTAACAAAAGCTGAAGGTCTTCCTAATCACTATGAAGCAATAAAAGGCAGATTAAAATGAAAAAAAATTGGTTTGAAGATAAAGTAAAGAAATTCTCTTCTATTGGTGGATATCAAAAACCTGAATTAATTCAAGATGCGGTTAAGCTCGACTCAAATGAAAACTATGTTATTTCAAAACAATTCCAAAACGATATTCTTTCATCAGCAAAAAAAAATTCTGACATACGTGAATACCCACTTGGTGGTGTAGAGAAATTAATTGATACAATATCTAAGTTTGTCAAGATACCCTCGTCAATGATTGGAGTTGGTAATGGTTCTGATCAAATCTTAGATCTGATTTTATCTAATTTTGGATCAAAACAAACCAAAGTTTTGACATCAAATCCTACATTTGGATTTTTTGAAGAACGATGTAAATTGTATAACATTCCACTTATTGCAATACCCTTTCTTAGCAATATGAAATTGGACATTAAAGATTTTTTAAAGCAATCTAAAAATGCAGATATTCTTTATCTTGATTCACCAAACAATCCTACTGGATTTCAATTCTCAAAAAATGATTTACAAAAACTTGTCAAGTCTTTTGACGGATTAATAATTATTGACGAGGCATATGGAGAATTCAGCGAGTATTCTCTTGTAAATATGGTAAAAACTCAAGAGAATCTAATTATTGTACAAACCGTTTCAAAATCATTTGGTATGGCAGGACTTCGATTAGGATATTTTATTGCAAGCAAAAAATTTACTGATGCTTTTATGAATATCTTGCAATACCCATATCCAATAAGCACTGTTAGTATTGAATCTGGAATTGAGGCTTTCCAAAAATCAAGTATTATGAAAAATGCTGTTGATGAGATTAAAATTGAAAGAAAGAGAATTATCGAGAATTTGCAAAACTATGATTCGTTTGAAGTCTTCGATTCCAAGGCTAATTTTGTGCTCTTTGATGCTCATGGCTCCTACAAACGTGTATACACAGCACTTACTGAACAAGGAATATCAATTCGTAAGTTAGGAAAAATTGGGAATCATGAGGGATGTCTTAGAGTAACTATCGGAACAAAAGAGATGAACTCAAAATTCTTATTGGCTATTCGTGACTTATTGGGATGACTCTAACAAAAAAATCTGATGGAATCTATGTTGATGATTCTTACATTGATGTAATAAACAAAATTGATTCTATAATTTTTGACTGTGATGGTGTTTTAATTGATATTACAAAGTCCTATGATTTGGCAATTATTAAAACAACTAGATATGTTTTGGAGAATCTTGCAAAAATAAATAATTCTATAGACGTTGATTTTAAAATAATTGATGGATTCAAATCAACTGGAGGTTTTAATGATGAAGTTGATCTCACATATGCTGCAATAATCTCTCTTGTAGCTGCAAAAAAATTAGATAAAGATCAGAATAATTTTCTCTTTGATGTGATAAAACATGCTGATGCCAGTGGAATTCTTTCAGTAGAAAAATATATTGCAAATTTAGTTGACCTATCTGAAATTAAAAATAAACTATCTTATCCTGGAACACACCATGAAAATCCGTTGTATAACATATTTGATCAATTTTTCTACGGACCAAAACTATATGAAAAATTATTTGGTTCAGCATCAAATTTTTCTGAACCTGGTTTAATCGAGCAAGATGACGTAATTTTGAATGAGAAATTAATTAAAACATTACAAAAAAAATTTAATTCAAAAATTGCAATGGTCACAGGAAGGGGAAAAGATTCTGTAAGTTATTCCTTAAAGACTCTATTAAATGAATTTGATCTAAATAATTCGGTGTTTTTAGAAGATGAATCACGTGAATTTGCAAAACCTAATCCTAAACGATTATTAGATTCCATTCAAGGATTAAATAGCATTTCAACTTTGTACGTGGGCGACTCGATGGAGGATTTTATCATGGCCAAAAAAGTTACGGACTTGGGACATCAAACTACTTTTTGTGGTATTATAGGAACTAGCAAGAATCCACAAGAAAAACTTGAATTGTTTGAGAAAAATGATGCAATCTTGGTACTGGATTCGATCCATCTACTTCCGAAGGTCTTAAATTTAGAATAATTGAGATTACATAACCTGTGAGAAACATGAAACTACGAAAGGCGTCAATTAAACGAAATACCAAGGAAACAGGCATTGAAGTATCTGTAAATTTAGATGGAAATGGAAAAACAAGCATCAAAACAGGCATCAACTTCCTTGATCACTTGATTGTGTCTTTTGGCACACATGGTATGATGGACCTCAAAGTTAACGCAAAATCAAATGATGGCATTGATCATCACCTAATTGAAGATACAGCAATTACAATTGGACAAGCAATTGACAAGGCATTAAGCTCCAGAAGTGGAATTACAAGATTTAGTTATGCATCAGTTCCAATGGATGAGTCTTTGGCTGAAGCATCTGTTGATCTGGTAAAACGCCCGTTCTGGAAATTGACTCTATTAATAAAGAGAAATAAAATTGAAAATATTTCCAAAGAAGATCTGGAACACTTTTTTCAGTCATTACTTCAAAATTTGAATAGCTGTATTCATCTTACTGTAAAGTATGGTGAAAATGATCATCACAAAGTTGAGGCTGCAATCAAATCACTTGCAGTAGCACTAAGATCAGCTTCTTCATATGACAAAAAACAAAAAGGAATACCAAGTACAAAAGGTTCGATGTAATGGTTAGTGTTGCAATTTTTGATTATGGAGCTGGAAATATTTTCAGTCTTAAAAACTCTCTTGAAAAAGCAGGGGCATTAGTTGATGTTATTACTAATTTTGATAAACCCAATGAATATTCTGGATTACTGCTTCCTGGTGTTGGAAACTTTGATCCAGCAATCAAAAGCATAACTAAATCATCAAAAACAGGTTTCAAAGATTTTGTAAAAGACACAACACCTGTTTTGGGAATATGTCTTGGAATGGAAATGTTCTTTGAAAAAAGTGAGGAAGGAAAAGAGAGAGGCTTGAAAATAATGGAAGGTGAAGTGATCATACTTCCAAACTCCATGAAGGTACCTCATATGGGATGGAATAATTTGGTGATAAAAAAACCTGGTAAGATTTTACAAGGTGTTGACAATAACTCCTGGGTTTACTTTGTTCACTCTTATCGCGTAAAGCCTAATTCCAATGATATAGTTACTGCTGAATCTGATTATAGTATCAAAGTTCCAGCAGTAGTTGAGCAGGATAATTTTTTTGGAACTCAATTTCATCCAGAAAAGTCTGGGTCTGTTGGAAAAATTATGATAAAGAATTTTCTTGATGAGTGTAAAAAATGAAGATTATTCCTGCAATTGATCTGATGGATGGACAAGTGGTTCGACTTTACAAAGGTGATCCAAAGCAGAAAACCGTATACCATAATGATCCTGTAAAAATTGCAAAGAAGTGGGAGGCAGATGGTGCTGACATGCTTCACATCGTAGATTTGGATGCAACATTAGGAATTGGCTCAAATCTTCCCATAATTAAGAAAATTCTTGATGAAATCTCAATTCCAATTGAAGTTGCAGGTGGCCTAAGAGATGAATTAATCATTTTGGATATGATTAAAATTTCAAACAGAGTAGTGCTTGGAACTCTTGCTTTCAAAGATAAAGTACTTTTAAAAAAATTACTTACATCCTTAGGATCTCGAAAAATCGTAATATCAGTTGATCACAAAGACGGTGAGATAGTTATTCATGGATGGCAAGATAAAACTGGAATTAAACTAATTGAATCCATAAAAGAATTTCTTGAAATGGGTTTCACTGAATTTTTACTAACAAATGTAAATCGTGATGGAACAATGCAAGGTCCTGATTTAGACTTTTTAGAGCAGGCATGTAGTTTTGATAAAGCTCATATAATTGCAAGTGGCGGCATATCAAATATTGATGATATTAAAGATGTTAAAGAAAAAAACGCGTTTGGGGTAATTTTGGGGAAAGCTCTGTATGAAAATAAAATATCTATTGGGGATGCAAAACTAGTATGACTCTAACAAAAAGAATTATTCCATGCCTTGATGTAAAAAATGGTAGAGTTGTAAAGGGACTTAATTTTGAATCAATAAAGGATGCAGGTGATCCTGTTGAATTAGCTGAGAAATATAGTAACGAAGGTGCAGATGAGCTTGTATTCTTAGATATTACTGCATCAGATGAACAAAGAGAAACAATCAAAGACTTAGTCAGAAAGGTAGCATCAGTAATTGATATTCCATTTACCGTAGGTGGTGGAGTAAAATCATTAGATGATGCAAGAAACATTCTTCTAAATGGTGCTGATAAAGTTGGAATCAACACTGGCGCCATAAAAAATCCACAAGTAATTACTGAATTCATGGAATTATTTGGCAGACAATGTGTTGTAGTTGCAATTGATGCCAAAAGAAATTATAACATCAAGACAGGTGTTACTGTTTTTTCAGAAGACAATAAAAAATTCTGGTTTGAGGTTTTTATTTATGGTGGAAAAGAAGGAACGGGAATTGATGCAATTTTATGGGCAAAAAAAGCAGATAAACTTGGCGCTGGAGAAATTTTACTTACCAGTATTGACAAAGATGGCACAAAAGACGGATATGACATTTTATTGACAAAATCTATTGTAGATTCAGTATCCATTCCAGTAATTGCATCAGGTGGTTGTGGAAAGCCTGATGATATGGTAGATGTGTTTGAAAAATCAAATGTTGATGCTGCTTTGGCTGCATCTATTTTTCACTATCAAACTCATGGAGTCAAAGGCGTTAAATCATATCTTAAAGAAAAAAAAATACCTGTAAGATTATAATATCTGATTTAGGAATTTAAAACATGAATAAATCAATCAGCGATATAGATTTTGAAAAAAGTGGAGGATTGGTTCCTGTAATTGTTCAGGATGCTAACACCAAAGATATTTTGACATTAGCTTATACCAATAAAGAATCATTAGAACTTGCAAAAAAAACTGGCAACTCCTGGTTTTGGAGTCGTTCGAGAAATAAGCTCTGGATGAAAGGTGAAGAATCTGGTAATGTTCAAAAGATTACAGAAATTCTAGTTGACTGTGATTCTGATGCAATAATTTACCTTGTAGAACCATCTGGTCCTGCATGTCATACTGGTAAGAAGGTTTGCTTTCATAATAATCTAAAATAAATCAACACACTGATTTGTATGCGTCTTCTGATCCTGGAAGAATTTCATCTGTGATTTTAAATTTTAGATTTGCATAGTTAGTTCCTCTAAACATTACAGTCCAATCACCTGTTATGTCATTTGTTGAACACAGTTCTCTAATCTTTGAAAGCTGAGGTTGTATGTAATAATTAAAAGCATTTTTCTTTGCCCCATCAAATGGAATTGTTTGATACACTTCATAATGAGTTTCATTTAAGGGTCTAAGAAAGACAATTTGACCTTTTTCGTTATATTGTAATCCACCAATTATTACAAATATTTTCTCACCAATTACATACTCACTTCGATCAATCTGAAATGGACCTGAAGTAATCCATTCTCTTGGCTGTGGTGAATATTCTTCCTCTAAATTGATTTTTTCAATCTCGTCAAGTTGTTCTTGAACTTCTGATGTACTTTCCTCATCTTGTATTATTTCTCTATTAAATACATCTTCTATCTCAATTGTTTCTGATTCTTCATTAAATGTAAAAACAATACCTAAAACTATTACAATTGAAATGCCTCCAATAATCCCAATGACTGCACTGTTTTTCATGCGAATTATCTTTCCAAAATCTCTAAAAACCTTACTCATTATTGAAAAATTTACAAAAAAACAGATTTTTCCAAATATTCTTTTAAAAAACATATTTCTACTCTAGTTTTTGATAATAATCCCAATGATTTTTACTATATTTTTATCGAATAAAATCCAGTATTACTTAACTTGATATTAGGATTTTTTATCTATCTTATTAAAGGAAAAATTGATCTTGGCTAGAACCTCATTGCAATGCAGAGAATGTAAAAAAGAATATGATACTGCTTTCAAGTATGTCTGCAGTGAGTGTTTTGGACCTCTTGATGTAAAATATGACTTTCCTGTGATTACAAAAGATATGTTTTCTAACCGTGAGCAAAACTATTGGCGATATTTTGAATTACTACCAATAGAAAGCAAATCAAACATTGTAAGTATTGGTGCCGGAATGACTCCTCTTATCAAGGCTGACAATCTTGGAAAAAAATTAGGACTAAACAATCTTTACATAAAAAATGATTCTGTAAACCCAACATTTTCATTCAAAGACAGACCAGCAGGTGTTGCAATATCTAAAGCAAAAGAATTTGGATTATCATCTGTTGGATGCGCATCAACTGGAAATCTGGCATCAGCTACTGCAGCACATGCAGCAAAAGCTGGATTACCATGTCACGTCTTTGCACCAAGTGATATAGAGATGGCAAAAATTACACAAGCATTATCATATGGTGCAAATTACATTGCAGTTGATGGTACATATGATGATGCAAACAGAATTGCAGCACAAATTGGTGATAGTAAGGGAATAGGAATAGTTAACATTAACATGCGCTCTCACTATGTAGAAGGATCTAAAACATTTTCATTTGAAGTTGCTGAACAACTTGGTTGGCAAGTGCCTGATCAATTAATAGTTCCAGTGGGAAGTGGTGCAATGCTTAACGCAATTTGTAAAGGATTTGAAGAATTACAAACTGTTTCATTACTTGATGATGTGTCTAACATGCACATGATTGCAGCACAACCCCATGGATGTGCACCAATTGTTGATGCATTTAAGAAAAATTCTAAAGATGTAATTCCTGTTGAGAATCCTGATACTGTAGCAAAAAGTTTGGCTATAGGTGATCCTGGTGATGGTAGATATGTTTTGAAACGTTTAGCACAATACAATGGATTTGCAGAAGAATGTAACAATAAGGAAATCCTTGATGCAATTTTATTGCTTGCACAAACTGAAGGAATATTCACAGAACCTGCAGGTGGAGTATCTATATCTGTTCTCCAAAAAATGGTGGAACAAGGAAAGATTGATGCAAATGACAAAGTAGTGTGTTATGTGACTGGTAATGGTTTGAAAGCAACAGAGGCTATAATGGAAGTTTTGAAAAAACCTACAATAATGAAAGCAGACATATCTGAAATCTCGGCGGTAGTTAATTGATGGCAAACATCACATTTACCATTCCATCTGTACTTAATCAAAGTGGTGGTGAGAAAAAAACCCAAATTTCAGCAGACTCATTACAGGATGCATTTGCAAAAATATCTGATATTCTGGGTGATGATTTTAAAAGACGTGTTTTAGAAGGAGACGGAACTCCACGTTCTTTGATTAACATCTACATCAATGGAAAGAATGCAAAATTTTCCAGCGGCATGAACACTTCCCTAAAAGATGGAGATGAGGTGTATATTTTACCTGCAGTGGCAGGTGGTTCAGAAGAATTATCTTCTAAAGAACTTGACAGATTTTCTCGACAAGTAATGCTTGAAGAGATTGGTTATCAAGGACAATTGAAATTAAAGAATTCCAAAGTGTGTGTTGTAGGAACTGGTGGTTTGGGGAATCCTATTACATCAAGATTAGCTGCTATGGGTGTTGGAACTCTACGTATTGTTGACAGAGATGTAATTGAATTATCTAATCTACATCGTCAGACAATGTTTGATGAAGATGATGTTGGACAAGTAAAAGTAGAAGTTGCTGCAAAAAAATTACAGAAATTAAATCCTGATTGTAATATAGAGGCATTAGCAATATCTGTTAATGATTATACTGCACTTGAAGTTGTTGAGGGATGTGATGTTGTAATTGATGCACTTGATAGTGTCAATGCAAGATATGCATTAAACAAAGCATGTGTGCAATTTGGAATTCCATTTGTTACGGGAGCTGCAGTTGGAGTATCAGGACAAGCATTTACTGTTTTACCAAAACAGAGTGCATGTTACTATTGCATGTTTCCTGAATTAGATGAAGACACTATGCCAACATGTAGTATTGAAGGAGTACATCCATCGATACTATCTATTGTTGGTGGAATAGAAGTTGCAGAAGCTGTAAAAATAATAATTGGGAAAAAACCAAGTCTGTCTGAGAACATCTTACATATTGATTTGGAAACTCTTGACTTTAACAGTACTAGAACATTCAGAGCTGAAGAATGTCCAATATGTGGAACAGGAAAACTTGAAGCTATTCCTAGAGAAGAATTGATTTTAGAAGAACTATGTGGAAGAAACAGAGGAAAGAGAACTTATTCTATCACTCCAACTAAAACATTTGATATTGATGTTAATGCTGTGACAAATACTGCAAGAGAAAAAGGATTCATTGTAGAAAATCAGGGAGACTTGGGATTGTCCATGAGAACTAATGAATTATCTGTAAGCTTTATGAAGAAAGGATCTGCAGTAGTTGTTGGACCAAAGGATGAACCTGAGGCTATTGAGTTATACAAAAGCCTCTTAGGCAAGGAAATAAAGGCTTAATCAGCCTGTAAAAATTACAATAATTTAAAAAAATATTGTAAAATACTTAGATCAATTTAATAACTTTGTTACTATTTACAATTTTTAGATGATAATAATATATATTTTTGATAATTCTTGAAAAAATGATAAAATAATCACAAAAAATGATACAATTGTGGACGAATCGTCCATTAGTCTTAAATACAAATTTTAATGAAAAAAGCCAATAACATGAATAACGAAATAGGACGTAAAATAACTAGTCTTACATTAATGACAATTATGTTAGCCGGTGGTATGACATTTGCTGCTCCATCTATGATGCCAGTAGCATTTGCAGCCAACGCTAACCTATTTGTTTCCGCAGAAAACTCACAGTTTGATAACTACATGTCAGGACCTCAAGTAATTGAGGTCGTTGTAATTGATTCAAACATTAATGATACAGATCAAGGAAAAGGTGAACCAGATGTTACTGTTAATGGTAAAAAGCTTAGAATGGCTCAAGCCGTAGACGGTAACTGGTATGGTTACTTTGCAGACAGAACACAAGCC
>JAOTWS010000013.1 GCA_029862745.1 Nitrosopumilus sp.
ATCTGGAATGTATGTCTCAGATGGTTTTTCATCTGGAATGTATGTCTCAGATGGTTTTTCATCTGGAATGTATGTCTCAGATGGTTTTTCATCTGGAATGTATGTCTCAGATGGTTTTTCATCTGGAATGTATGTCTCAGATGGTTTTTCATCTGGACCACAGATACCTTTTCCAAATAAAATAGTAAACTTATGAAGATCAGGATTGCAATAAGTTCCCCTCATTTTTTTAATACTAAAAAATCGTGATCTTTTTAAAGAATCATCATATGAAAGTATAATTACGCCAGATACATGTTCTGTGATGCTGTACACGCTAGGATCATTAGGAGATAAAATACCAGATGTAACGATTGTGGTGCACGAGGGATCACCAATTGTAGATATCAATGTTTTAGCATATGTGTATACAGATGGAGATGGCATAATCACAAGATTGATTGGATCAATAACCAAACGTTTTATGTTGTTTTGTTTAACTGTATTATTAATTTCCGAAAGAATCTTAGTTAAGACTTTGTTTGGATTTTCTTTTCTTTCAATGACTTTGTTTTTTAAATCTTCAAACTGACGACTGAGTGCTATTATTAGCAAAGTTCCATTATTAATTGGACTTTCTATATCTAATCCTAAATAATGCATGTCTTCTATCAAATTTTTCTGAGAGGTGTCTGTGAACATTGCTACTTTCTCACCTGCTTGAATCCCATTCAATAGAAACTGTAATGCAGCAGTAGTTTTTCCAATACCAACATCACCACTAATCAGATAAATTCCACCTTTTATCAATCCTCCAGACAGTGTTTTATCCAATACCCCTATACCAGTAGAAATTCTAGATATTTCAGTCAATTACAATAATGCCAGATTCTGACGGATATAATACTTTTCAAAATCAATGAGTGATTTTGAGTATAATCACACTTAAAATATATCATTTTGTAAATTGAAAGCAAACATTTGAATCTGTTTGAAACAGGAGTTGTAACAATTCTATGAATTTCATAAATTATCTAAAAATGCTCAGAAGTTAATTAGATAGTCCATCTATTTTTAGTCAAAACATAAGATATTGTACTCATTGTTATTTCAAATCGCTATTTGAGATATTGTAAAGTCTCTGTCCAAATAATATGCGCAAATTATAGTGTGTGTCACCAAAGTATTTTGTTCACGACATAGATTTAGTTTGAAATACTATTGATTGTAAGCCACTGTCAGATTCCTTTTATCTATTATCTTGGCGGCTCTTTTCTAATTCGATAGATATTTTTTTTTGAAAGAACAATCGTTTTACCTTCTGAAGTTGTTCCTTCATAATCTACCGTGATTTTTCCAAATTCATCATCAATATCATCTTTTGAGGATATGGTAAATTTTAATTTCAACACCTGGTTTGTATAAAATGGTTTGAGGAATCTTGTGTTTCTATTTTCCCAATCAGGATCTCCATCTGTCCCCAGAAAAATAATATGATTTCCATAAATTTGGCTTAGTCTTGTAAACTCACCTTCCATTCGTGAAAGGATTGCCCTTCCAGAAACCAGTTGTTGCTCACCACTTGTTTTGTTTTCCAGAAATGCATTTCTAACTCTAGAAAATTTGAGGTATTCTTCCATCTCTTTATCAGAAATACTACATGTTGAATAGAATGAGTCTCCGATTTTGAACTCGGAGAATTTTTTCATTATTCTCTTATTTCATCAACACAAAAAGTAACTTCAGATGATGATGCAGAATTATCTGAAACAAGAAAATTAAATGCATCTGCAATTCTTTGGTTGTTTGGTTCTGATCCTGTTACTGATCCTGGAAAAATTGTGAATATTCTGATTTTTGAGCCAAGCACATCACTTAATTCTTGATTAACTGTAGTTGTAAATGGTCTTAATGCTCCTCTAAAAACTTCGACTTGTGCTCTTTGTGTACCTGTTACTTTTTTACCAATGGGTAAATCTGGACCAACGATCATTATTGCACCTTTAGTATCCTTGTAAAGACGTGGATCATCAGTCCCTCCAGGAACAAACTGCTCCAGGGTTCTTTGAGCAATTGTAGCTGGAGTGGATATGAATTTCTCAACAAGTTCATCCCATTTTGCCCGTGACAAGTTGGTTAATTTTGATCCTTCAGGTAATTTTCCTGTAATGTGGATAACTGCTAGGATTTCACCGATGTTTGTCTTGGCAGTATTGAGCCATCTTGCTACCTCGTCAGGGTTTTTGATATCTACTACATGCGAATGGAATTTTCCACTGATGTATTCTTGTAGTTCGGTTGGGGTTGATTGTGAAATAAAACATGCAACTTTTCCTCCATTCTTTTCTATGTGTTGTGCTAAAAATTCTACTCTTTGAGCATCAGATTTATCGGTGGCATCAATTGTAAATACCACTGCTTTTCCTGTAAAATCTGGTTGATGAACTCCTGGTGTAGTAGTCCCAATATGGGGTTTTACTGGATAAAACACCCTGTCCCCTGGAATTACTTTACCATTTAGAATTTTTGCTATTTCATCATCACATAAATTCAGAACTGATTCTGCAACTTGTCCTTGTGATAGAAACTCTTGGTTTGCAATCATATGTGATGTGTTGTTTTGTACTTTTTCTGCAATACTTTGAATTTTATTTAGTAAATTTGTAAATGTGATAGTTAGTTTTGATATATCTTTTCCATTTGCAAGTTTTTGTGCAGCTTTAGAAATCCCTTCTTTGATAACATTTTCATCTTCACCTAATAATGGAAGTAATTCTCTGTTTGCAGCATCTACTTGAGTTGGAACTAAATCTTCAAATCCACTTACTCTCATAAATTCTGCTGCAGCTTTTGGATAAACTGTCTTGTAAATTCTATCTGAATGAACTGGACCTGGATTTGTTGCAATAGATATTATTCCTTTATCTGTTAACTCCCATGACATTAACTCTGCTAATCTATTCTTTGCTCCTTGTGATGCAGTATATGGACTTCTAAATCTATATGGTCTTTGTTCTAGTGGACGTTCTTCTGTAAAGAATGTTGAAATTGTAATAATCTTTCCTCCCTCTTTCATTACTTTTAATGCTTGAATTGAACCCCAAAAAGTACCTGTTAGATGAATACCAATTGTACTTTTAAATTCATCCAATGACGCATTCATAAAACATGTAACAGGACCAGAAACCCCTGCATTATTTATAATATAATCAACTGTAACATTATCTTTTTTTAAGGATTCAAACATGTCGTTCATTGGCAATTCATCACTTACATCTACTCCTGAAAAAATTTTAACATGTGCGCCGCTATTTTTTTCAGCGATAATCTTTTCTAGAATCTTTGATGTTTCATCTAATGGTTCTCGTCTTCTTCCAAGAATTATTACACTTGCTCCATTTTCTACAAATTTCTTGGCAATGGCTTGACCTATGCCGGTTCCGCTACCTGTAATTAGAGCGATTTTACCTTGAAATTTTAACATGGATAAATTCTCAATATTTTTGTGATATTTAATTTGATTGATTCCATATTATTTAGAAATTATCAAGGTTTTACTCGTTATAGAACACAATAGATCGCCAGATCTATTAGAAATAACATATTACAATACAAGAAATCCAGATTAGAGTATTTTTTTAGAGTTTAGTGTATACAATAAAGTAATATTTTCATGTTTTATCTTTTAGCTGCATTTTCTAGTGATTGAATCATTGGAAGTTTTTCTCCAGTCAGATACAATACAAGTGCGCCGCCAGCAGTACTAATGTGAGTGATTTTTTCTGTTAATCCATATCTTTTTAGTGCTGATGTGAGATGCCCCCCGCTTACTATAGTAGTAGCCATGGAATTTGTAATTGCTTCTAAAAGAGATTTTGTACCATAAGTAAATTTTTCATTCTCAAAAAATCCTGCAGGACCGCTGATAAAAATAGTACCTGCACTTGCTATCAATTGTGAATAGTATCGTATTGTTTTTTGACCCAGGTCCAAAATTTGATCCCCTGTGTTGAGATATCTTACATCCATTTCTATTCGATCTCCGTCTTTACTAATTGCAATATCTACAGGTGTGAAAAATGCGTCTGGATATTCTCCCATCAAAGTGTGTGCTTTTGCAACTACTTCTTCTTCCATAGGGATTCCAAGGGGGTATTTGATACGTCCTTGCGCACGCATGAAAACATTACCAATCAAACCAGTAAGTAGAATTTGCTCAGCTCTACCTTTTTTAATTAACATTTTAATTGCTTCAAGTCTATCTGCAATTTTTGAACCACCAAGTATAATCACGTGAGGTGCCTTTGTAACTGTCAATATTTCATCCAGTTTTTTTACCTCACGTTCTACATTTTTTCCAGCACATGTAGGTAATACATGTGAAAATCCCACAAGTGACGGATGCGCTCTATGCGCACTAGCAAACGAATCTAAAATACACAAATCAAACAGATTGACTAATCTTTTCACCATTATTGTGTTTGCTGCATTTTCTGGAGAGAATTCATGATTCTCTTCAGCACAGAATCTCAGATTATCCAACAGTATGATGTCCCCATCTTTCATTTTTTTTATTTCAGACTGGGCCAATGAACCAATCACATCTTGAACATATATGATCTTCTTTCCAAGCAAAGTCTCCAGAATTTTTGCATGTTGCTCCATTCCAACATAATCCCTACTTCCCACTCTACCCTGATGGGATATGATGACTAATTTTGCATTATCTAGTGCCTTGATGGTCTCGACTGTCTCCTCTATCCTTTTTGTGGATGAAATCCTTTCAGTTACAGGATCAATAGGGCAATTCATGTCAACACGTAAAAGAACAGTTTTTCCACTCAATTGAAAATCATCAAGGGTTAGAATCTTCACACAGTGAATATTTTATTCCAACTTAAAATCTTTCAGCAAATTATAATTATTATCAATAGATATTAATCACTTACAGCCATAAAACAATATTGCCATTAACATAATCTTGTACATAGTTTGATTCTGTTTATTTCTCATCTACCAAAGATGATAAAAATTGGATGTAAGTTGAGCATGAATAAACTTAGAGGATTGTAGTCTACAGACGTATTTGTTATTGTAATTTCTGTTTTCACATAGTTTACAGATGATCCTCCAAAAAAGAAATGATAATTTGAAAAACTAGTAAATTCATATATGTTAAAAGAGACTAAAACTTCAATATTTGAATTCAATTAAAAATACAGTGTTAGACAATACCGTGTCTAGTGGCTATTTTGTAAAGGCCATTAGCATTACTCATGACTGGATCATTAGGTACTTCGACCTTAACATTAATTCTTTTCAAAATTGCGGCTTTGAGTTCAGGAATCAATATTCCACCACCAGACAATACTACTGTTTGTGAACATTCATACATTGGTTTTAGTGCTGACATAAAGTTTTCCAGTCTATTTACTAACATGTCAGCTAGCATTTCAATTCTAGGTGTTAATTCATCTTTGTATTGATTATACACTGTAGAGTCTAAGAATGCAAATTCTCCTAAATCTCTCGTTAAGAAATCACATCCATGCATTACAGATTGTCCTGAGATTGTCTTCATGTTTTCAAATGCTACTATTTCTGTAGTACCTTGACCAATATTCATCACTGTTGCACTTTTTCTTCCAATAGATTCCAATGTTCCAATTACTTGTGGGACGATAACGCAGTTTTCAGGATTAAGAGTGTTATTTATGATATCAGACAGGGTTTCCCTATAATTGTCAGCATCATATGGAAGTCCAACTACAATTGTATTAATTCTACCCTTTTCTTTGGATTCAGACATCACATCCATTCTTCTTTTTGTTTCTTTGACAAGTTCTTCTACTCCTTTTTTATGGACGGGTCTTCCTTCAATGATGGGTCTAATTATTACAGAGTTTGGATATGCTGCCACCTTTAGTGCCTCATCTCCAACTCCCATCAATAATGTTTTATCATCATCCCATTTTTGTCGATTGGTATAAGCGTATATTGCAGGAAAAGTGAATCGGCCATCATCAAACACACATTTTACAAAAGATGTTCCCATATCCAATCCAATTATAGCCATATTCACAAACAGATAATTTCACATATATAAACACAATTAAAGGTTAGCTTCCTAGAAAACATTCACAACAGATCAGAAATAATAAATATTCTGTTACAGATTAGTCCAATTCAATAATTCATTTTACCTGGTTACACAATATGCTAATCTTCAACTAATTATAATCTGAATTACAGAAAATATGGCTTCAATTTTGAACACATACAATGAGGATATGAATTTTCTCAAGTATAGATGGCATAATAACAATAGGAACACAACATTGTGTATCTATGTTTTTTATCTGTCAAATAGAATTGTTGTGTACAGTTAATTGATCTAAACTATCTGCAAATAAGGAAAATCTCAATAATGAGTAGTTTTCAGTTACATGTAATAGTTAGAGGAATATAAAATTGAAATTTGCTATTTTAAGTTTGTAAAAATAATTAAATTCCCAAAGATAAAATTGCTAAAAATAATTTTTGATAATAGTGTAAACAGCTTAATAGACATCATGTTATTTTCAAATCAATTTGTTAATTTTATGTTGACAGGTAGTTTATCAAAAGTACATAAAATTATTAAAACGAATTTATGAAATAAACAAAAATATACAAAATAAAATAATCAGTAAAGAATATCATTAAAGATAAAGACATTTCTATGATCATAATATAAGAAGAATATAAATAATGTTAACTTTAATACAAAGATGAATTAACAGAGATTAATCACAACCATATTTTGTTTTTTGAAATAGTAATAAGATTTTAGATAGCAGTGTAATCAGTCGTTATTTATTATCAAAATTTAATTACCGTGAAAATACATGTTACCAATTGAGTAAAGGCATCATTACAGGAATAATTATCATTGTTATCATATCAGGACTGATTATTACATACACTAATTTCTTTGACACAGTAAAACCCAAAATAGAGTCAGTAGTAGAGACTGCAAAAAAAATAACATTAATAAATAATAAAGACATTGTTAATAAAACTGAAGACATATCAGATAAAAACAAGACATCTGATTTTTTAGATATAAAAAATATCCATGAGTTACAGATAGATCCTGAACAAACAAAACTCTCAGGTATTGCATATAGTCCTTACAGAAAAGATCAATCGCCACTTACTAATATTCATCCAAGTTTGAACGAAATTGAAAATGACATAAAATTACTTAGTTCTATAACAGAGAAAATTAGAATCTATGGAATAACAGGAAATAATCAATTTATTCCAGAAATTGCCAAAAAATATGGACTGAAAACTGCAATCACATTACTATTAACAGGCGATAAAACAGATTATGACAAAATAGAAAGAGCAGTACAAATGGCTAACAAGAATGACGGGATTTACACCATCATTGTTGAAAATGAGGGATTGTACAGGGGAAATCTAAATGAAGAACAGATCATACAATATCTCAATAAAACAAGAGAAAAACTAAATCCTACATGTACTATTACTATTTCAGAGCCTATTGGGAATTGGCTTGAACATCCAGAAATTACAAAGCATGTTGATTATGTAATGATTAATTATTATCCTTACTTTAATGGTGTGCATATCAATAATGCATCAAGCAAAGCATTAGAAGAATACAAATATGTAAAAGAAACACTTGGAAAAGATGTAGTAATCGGGGAGACAAATTGGCCATCAGATGGAGAAGTTATAAAACTAGCAGTTCCAAGTCCCGAGAACCAACAAAGATTCATTTCAGAATTTAAAGAGATTACAGATTTAAATAAAATAGAATATTTCTTGTTTGAGGCATTTGATGAAAAATGGAAACCAGCCGAACAGTTTAATCCAGATGGACCAAATGATGTGGAAAATCATTGGGGTTTATTTTTCGAAAATGGAACCATGAAAGAATCCCTTAGGAACATAATCCCTCCAACACGCAACATCACAACAAGAAATTAAAACACAAACTTCAGAGGAATCTGAATAGTATACATCTACAGTAAATGAAAAATCTATGAAATACTTTCTATTTTTGAATGTCATTACGCTACGCCTAGGTTTTGCAAAAATTATAGTTATGTTATCTCCAATTATTTTCAGATGAAATTCCAGACAGAATGCTGAGATCATGTTTTGTCATTCCCTTTGAATCATACAATCCCCAATGACCTTCTACTAACCCATACATCTCTTTCCATTTTTCATCAAAGGCTTCAAATATGTAATATTCTGGAATAGCGATCATATTCAGAAATTTCTGTAGAAATATTTTTTGATTATCTGGACTGGGTATTGCGTTTCCAATTCTAGCCCCATGTGTGGGCCAACCAGTTTCACCAATTATTACATTCTTTCCATGAATCTTTCCAAGAGACATAACATCATTATACGTTTGAAGGACATAGTCTGCAGCATGTGATATGTCTTGTCCATCCCAATACGGATGGATATGTGCGGTTATGACATCAACATTATCTATAAGATCCTGATGATCCTGCCATATCCTCCAAGGCTCTGCAGTAGTAACGCGAATATTCTTATTGTTGGATTGAGATACTGCCTTTTTAAGATCAGCTATGTAAGGCGTTATTTGAGTTGTTTTTATTTTGTCTAATTTATTTTTGATCATTGGAGTTACATTGCCTAAGTCTAAATGAGAATCCCATATGACCTGAGCCAAAACCTCATTTCCCACAGTAATACAATCTATTAGGTCACTGTATTTTGTCAGAATGTTTTTTGCGTTGCTTACCTCAATTTCACTATTGGTAGGACTGTTAACATCTAGAGAAATACCAAGATTTACTTTAACTTTATTTTTGTCAAGGTTTTTTATTACATCCGATATACCTTGCGAGGAATAAGTCCTAATTCTTTTTGTTAGTTTACTCAAAAATATAACATCTTGATTAAGATCCATTTCATTTGGATGTATGTTTCGTGTTGGGTCTTGACCGTCTCTATGAGGTCCATAACATATTCCGTATGGTAATTTCAGATCAGACGATATCATGGTGTCAGAGTTGTAGGTACGCTAGTTAAAAACACTTTGAAGATGTAACTATAAATCAAAAAGATATTGGGTATTTGTAGAGTATCAAAACTGCTAGAATACTTTTAAGTATGTCTATAATAGTCAAAAAGAAATCAAACTATTCCTGCAAATTAAGCATTTAGAAAAATACAATAACATAAGAATGACGTATACTTAAAGTAAAATTTTGTTTATATTACATTCCATAATTGTGAATGCTGGTCTAAATGAGACTACCTGCAAGAATGACAAGTTCTGAAAATTGTTTACCGTGTCCTTTATTGTTTATTATGCATCGAACTATTCCTGAATGTTTTTTTAAATTTCATACTAGATGTACCGTTTTGTTTCAGAATAGACAAAATTAGAAAACATCCAATGCTAAAATCCAAAGAAATTTAGATTGTTATTTAGAGAATCTAGAAATAATTTTCCTGCAGCAATTAAAATTACAACAGATACAATAATTTGCAAATAACGTTCTTTTACATCTAGAGACAATCTTGCACCAACCAACCCGCCAATAAAAGACCCAATCGACAACAATCCTGCTTGAATAAAATCAGGATGTCCCAAGATACTATGAATAATCACTCCAGATAATGATGAAAATAATAATATCAGTTGTGATGTTGGAGCTGCTTTTTTCATTGTCATTCCCATCCCAACTACCATAAGAGGTACAAAGATAATCCCTCCACCAATTCCAAAAAATGAGGAAATTAACCCTGCAAAGAAACTAGCACCCACTGCAAATATCATCATCTGAACTGAAAGAGTTTTTTCAACAGTCTCAATTTTTTTTCGTACAAAAATGTAAACAGCAGACGCAATCAATACAAATCCAAATAAAATTTTAAAAATATCAGGCGCTATATCAGTGGAAAGAAATGCACCTAAGACAGTTCCTGGGATTGAAAGTAATCCAAGCTTTAAGCCTAATGAATAAACAATTCTCTTTTGTTTAGAGTATGAAATAGTAGATGCCACCGAATTACTTAATGCACCAAAAAGGCTGTTACTTGCAGCAGCAGTGGGTGGAAATCCTAGAAAAGTCAATGCTGGAACTAGGATAATACCACCACCAAGTCCAATCATAGAGCCAAGAATTCCAGCTGCAAAGCCCAAAAGAATAAACCATAACTGATCAATCATAGTAATTGTCAATCAAATAATTTTGTTGTATATAATTAGGCTACCTTATTACAATCAAGGTCCAAAGATATGAATTTTCAGAAGTGGTGATCTCCAAAACTAATTGTTTTTGATTTAATCCATTAATTTTTGATATAAGGGCAGGCTGAGAAGAATCATAATATTGTTGCTCAGCAGCATGAAGCCATGTAGAAACAGATTCAAATCCACCTGGTTGCTTTTCTGCCCAACAGTCACACACCAATGTCTCGATCATAGTTTCAAAAATAAATTCAATATCTTCAGTTTTTGAATCAAAAGACGGACCAGTCTGAATTATTGCAAGTGCCATACTAGGCTCAATTGAATTTCCACCCATGTTGATATTTCCCAAAGGTTTTCCATCAGAATCCAAGATGGCAGTGGTAATGCAGTAAGATACAAACTGTTGCACACCTTCATTATCAAAGAAGGTACAGTATTGCTTGACAGTATGATCAGCGATAACAGAGGGAGAAGACATCAAAATATTTTTGGTGGCCAGAATTTTTTGAATTGTTTCAACATCAGAATAAATAAAGGCATTTTCAGGAGTTTCAATTGATGTGTTTTTCGATATCAAATCTAGATAAATTACAAATATTAAAGAGATGATAACGATAGGAATTAAAATTTTCTTATTCATATAAACCATTTAAAAATATTACAAGATAAGGATTTGTAATTTTAAATTGAAATTATAGTCAATGTAGAATTCTTGTTAATATTATGAAGATCAATAAATCCAGATGTAACTTCAAGAACATAGAGTGCCTTATCATCAGGAATTATACTTTGGCAAGTAGCAATTTCAAGTGCAGATTTACATGGAGGTACGTCTTTTTCGATGTGGACTATTTTCCCATCCTCGTCAAACCAAATCATATCAAGTGAAAATTGCATGTTAAGCATCCAAAGAGAGTAAAGTCCGGGTTCCTCAAATACAAATATCATCCCCTGATCATAAGATAATTGATCTTGGAACATCAATCCACGAACGCGTCTTGGTTCAGTATCTGCAATTTGTACCTCAATAGGAATGTTATCAATCTTAATTGTCCCCCTAGGAAATTCAACAGATTCCAATTTACTATCACCTGGAAGGGAAATTAATCCGACAATGCCAACAATTACAGCAGCTATTGTAATTGGTATCAATGCTTGATTCCTAGTAGTCATATCAGGGTTTGTGCAAGTCCATTTAAAAACTAAGTTAGATCACATGACAGAATTCCTAAAGTCGCTTATTGATGAAATTGTATTTTTTGTTTCATGACCAATATCATGAATGGTTGAACCGTTATATTTTTTGTCAAGGTATCTTCCTGCAAGTATCAAGGGACCTCCAAGAGCAATTGTGACACCAGTAGGTTCTGGAATCCACACCATCAAAAATCCAATTTTTTGGAGTTTTTTACCAGGTGCAGGTGCCCTCTGAAGCACACCTAAAGAGGATGATGTACTTTTACTATCAATCCCGCTAATTTCACCATACAAATTTGCTCGACGCTTGGCAGAATCTGTAAATTTTCTTATTTTTTCTAGTCGTTCCTTTAGGTGGTCAACCATTCCAATCTTAGTTTAGAATGAATTAGTTAAGAATCAAAGATCAATAACCATCACTACGCAGTCAATAAAGAATAACCAAAAGTACCACGAAAATGCACTCAAATATCGGACAAAGTTTAGAAACAAATGTAATAGAAGTTAAAAATTCCAAAAGACTAGATTCAATCAATCCTACTAATAAATTAGAAAGTACATGATCATGTACAAGAATGGAATATTAGAGATGATCTTAGATCTAATAGAGACAAAGGTGTATGATATTTCTCATATTCTAAAAATTCATCGTCTTAGATCCTACAACATTTTAGTTATAATGTACTTCCATCAATATATCGTGAAAGGTCTAGTGTAATAGCACTAATCATAATCATAAAGCAATCAAACAATCAAGAAAATCTACCACATTTCTAAAAACAAACCCAAATATTATTGAAAATTTTAAAAATCTTTAAGAAATATTTGAATATCACCTTGAGAGGATGAGAGATCAATCAATGTTTGTGCAATATCTGAACGTTTTGGTATTTTGATTTGACCTTTTTTACCAATCCTTACAGAAGATACAAACTTTCCATTCGCATAGATATCAGCATGCATTGAAGTGAATTCACGATTAACAGTTAGAAGTAATGCTGTTTTTGATTCTGAAAAAGTAAATGGTAAATTATTTGATGGTAGAGATATAGATTCAGAATTCTTCTCAACTACATCAATGTGTACATTAAGATATTTTTCAATTTCATTGATGTTTGAACCTCCTTTTCCTATAACAGATGCAATACAATGTTTATCAACCATTACTTTTATTCTATTTTCAGATAGAATTTCAACTTCCGTTCTGGGATCATATTTTTTGAAAGTTTCTTTTATCTTATCTTCAGCGAGTTTTTCAATACCAAATTTTTGAACTTTAGCTAAAACAGGAACAATGACATTTTCTTCTCCAAACGTGTAGATTTCATGTTCCAACACATTATCTTCAAAATTTCTAATTTCAATAACAGGTCTAGCCAAATCAGATTCAGTCATTCCAGTAGGTACTTTGACTTTTAACATCAAGTCATAGACTTTTTTAATTTCACCACCTTTAACAAATACCACAGTATCCAAAATATTTGGGATTATTCCAAGTTCTATTTTTCCAATAAATCGTTGAATTGCATCCAAGGGGGAATTTGCATGGACAACTCCAATCATACCAACTCCAGTTAATCTCAGATCTGCAAAAGTTCTAAAGTCCTCTCTCCTTCTAACTTCATCAAAAATTGTATAATCAGGTCTAACAAGTAGTAAAATATCAGCAGTATTATCAAAACTTCCATCCAATTTACTATATTGAGTAATTCCAGGATCTACTTGCAAGTCACGTGGAGATTCAAATGTTTTAACAATTTTTCCTTGATTATGATAAAAATTTGCAAGTCCTGATGCCAGAGTACTTTTTCCAGAACCTGGTGCTCCAGAAATCACAATGCCTTCAGCACTGT
Organism: Nitrosopumilus sp.; assembly: GCA_029862745.1. Classification (NCBI taxonomy): domain Archaea; kingdom Thermoproteati; phylum Nitrososphaerota; class Nitrososphaeria; order Nitrosopumilales; family Nitrosopumilaceae; genus Nitrosopumilus; species Candidatus Nitrosopumilus sp. The sequence goes on from JAOTWS010000013.1 coordinate 13,285, forward strand.
CAGAAAAACGTGTCATTAGTTTTTCAGAAATGGTGTAATCATCAAGAGATAACCTAACAATAGGATGAACAATTGTAATTTCAAAAGATTCTGAAAAAGGAGGATAAGTAATGGCTATTCGGTAATCTTCATGTTGTACTACTGACGCACCAACTTTGGAAATTTCAATCGTGCTTAAATCAGATATATTAGTAAAATCCAAAATTTGTGATGAAATCATTTCAAGATAACTTCTAGATAGGATACTATCATTAAGTTTAGTTAATGAAAATTCCCCAGGTTTTCCTTTTTTTGCCATTGGGTGTTGATTTTCTTTTAAATGTACACTCATTGTTTCTGAATCAAAGAATTTGAGAAATTCCATAGATTCATTTTTAATCACAGGTTGAAGAAAGACCGAGTCAAGACCTTTAGCTCGTGCAACTAGATGTTGAACATTATCTGAAGTGTAAAGAGTAGCATCGAGTTGTTTAGCTAAATCTGTTATCAAGGCATCTATTCTACCACTACTAGCAAGTTTGATATCTTCAATTGATGGATGTTCACCTTTTATCGATACCACAAGACCATAATTGCCAGATAATTCTTTGAGTCTATAGATTTTTTCCAATCCAATAAATCCTTGTTTATTATTTGCAGATGCTTGTGATTGTAATTCATCAAATACAGCTTGAGGTATAATAATTTCGGAATTTCTAATTGAGCCTGATTCTATCTGAGTAATTAGTTGACCATTAATGATAACACTTGTATCACATACAATTTTTGACATGTTCTAACAAGTCTCAATAATTGTATTACCTAAATTACTTTCTCAAATTCAATTTGACATTATTATCATTCATGTAGAATTCCAAGGAACTCTTCTGAGTAGACAAAATTACCTCAAGTTTTGCTTAAAGAAAACAGACTTTCAGAACTAAAAACACTCACTCTTGTGAAAAAATGCTGATTTGAATAAATACAGTATGGAACAAATCAATGTAAAAAATAGGGAATTTTACAAAAATTGTACAGAATATTTTGAATTCTTACGAAAAAAAGGTACAACTGACTATGGTTTCGAAGACGAGTATTACTTTACCATGCCTGCAATTTCAAATCATTAGAAACCGGAAGATTTAGGACATATTAGAATTAACTAAATTATGGATTCAGAGTTACAAGAATTTGCAGACAAAGCAGTCAGATATGCTGGTTGTTCTGGAATACAGTATTGTGATGTCAGAGCAGAAACACAGAAACGAAAATCAGTATTATTAGAAAATAAAGATGTGGAATATATCAGAACAACCAACGATAGAGGGATAGGAATCAGACTAAATAAAGAAGGAATATGGGGGTTTTGCTCAATTACAAATCCAAAATCATTTGAACAAATTAAAGATGTAATAGATTCTGTAATTAAAAATATATCATACAACACCAGAAATAAAAATAATATTTATCCAAACTATCCAGATAAAACAAAGATAGATTTCCCAGTTTTAAAAAAACCAGATTTAGAGAAATTAGTAAAAATTGGAATGGAGTGCAGTGAAATTATTTCAAATACACCAAGAATTATCAAATCAACTGTAAGTCCGTGGTATACAAACAATTCAAAGTATTTTGTAAACAGTGAAGGCTCTGAAATTATTCAAAATTTTACAGATGTTGTGGTAGACATGATTGCTACATCTCATGAATCAGGATTAACACAGTCAGTAAACATTACAGAAGGAGGTAGAGGAGGATTAGAACAAATCACAAATAACATTCATTACAGCGCACAAGAAATTGCATTAAAAGCGTCACAGCTATTAGATGCAAAACCTACGAAAGAAGAGAAAGGAACAGTAATAATGAATCCAGACTTTGTGTCATTACTAACACATGAAATATTAGGACATCCATCAGAAGCAGACAGAGTTTTAGGAAAAGAGATGGCATGGGCAGGAGGTGCATGGTGGAAAGGAAAGGTAGGTCAGAAGATTGGATCTGATGAATTGAATGTATTTGATGATCCTACAATCAAAGAAAGTTTAGGATGGTATTATTTTGATGACGAGGGAATCAAAACCAAAAAAACAACCCTGATTGATAAAGGAGTATTGAAAAATCATATGCAAAACAGAGAGACGGCCGTAACATTTGATACACAGCCAACAGGAAACATGAGAGCAACAAACTACAGATTTATGCCATTGATTCGTATGGCATGTACATGTATAGAAAATGGGGATTGGAAAGTAGATGAAATGATCAAGGAGGTAAAAAATGGGTATTTTATTTCAAATATGAAAATTCCATCAATAGATATGAAGCGATATAATTGGAGTATTTCCTGCCAATATGCCCAAAAAATCAAAGATGGTGAGATAACAGATTTACTAAGAGACGTTATTGTTATCGGAACAGCACCTGAATTCTTTAAATCAATTGATGCATGTGGTGATGACTTTACAATAAGACCAATTACTAATTGTGGCAAAGGAGATCCAATGCAATCAATGATAATGGGTAATGGTGGACCAACCATACGTGGAACTGCAACAGTAAAGAGTGTAAACTAAATGAGTCTGGAAACAATCAAACTAAATGTAATCAATTGTATAAAATGTGAACTATGTAAGACAAGAACAAAAGCCGTACCAGGTAAAGGCAATTTTCAATCAGATGTGGTTTTTGTAGGAGAAGCACCAGGAAGAAATGAAGATAAAAAAGGGGAACCATTTGTAGGAGTTGCAGGTAAAAAACTCTCAGATGCACTTGAAGAAGCAGATGTATCAAGGAAAGAAGTGTACATTACAAACATTGTAAAATGCAGACCTCCAAACAACAGAGTTCCAAATAAAATTGAAAGAGAGACATGCCAGGATTATATCAGACAAGAAATTTCCATAATCAAACCAAAAATAATTTGTGTTTTGGGAAATACTGCATTTAATTCAATGTTAGGTGGTTCTGAGATTACAAAATTTCGAGGAAAAGTGGTAAGAAAGGACAATCAGTTATATTTTCTAACAGTTCATCCAGCTGCAACAATTTATAATCAAGAATTAGTAACGGTGTTAAATAACGATATTAAAAAATTATTTTACACAATAAATGAATTAAAAAACAATAAGGAGATACAAATAGACATTGAGTATACTACATAGAGAATTTTATTTACATGATACAGTTACTGTTGCAAAAAACATACTAGGTAAAAAAATTATTAGAAAAATAGGAAATCAAATAATATCAGGAATCATTACAGAAACTGAAGCATACAGACATACAGATGATCCCGCAAGTCATGCATTTAGAAAGATTACAAATAGAAATAAGGTAATGTTTGGAAAAGTTGGTGTTGCATACGTATATTTTACATATGGAATGCATTATTGTTTTAATATTGTAGCAAGGAATCCAAGAATTGCAGCAGGTGCAGTGCTTATTCGTGCAATAAAGCCTGAAAAAGGAATTGATAGGATGTTAATAAACAGAAATAACGTAAATTTGAAAAATCTTACAAATGGTCCTGCGAAACTAGCACAAGCACTTCAGATAACAAAAGAACTTTACGGTCTGGATTTGACAAAAAAATCAAAACTATATATCTCTGATGGAATAAAACCAAAAAAAATCATTGCATCACCAAGAATAGGAATCAAAGAAGCGAAAGACAAATTGTGGAATTTTAAAATAATAATTTAATCTTCTTGGTTCTCATCCAAAGTCCAAGGGGCAAATCTTCCAAGAATTCTTGCCCAATCTAATCTCAAAAGCAACACAATTGCCACAGTCATCATAACTCCAAAAATAATTATTCCAATGTATACAGGAGTTGCATCATCTATATTTTCAAGAAATGGTTCTACTAATGACAGTCCAAGATAATGAGAAATCAAAACTATCACATAACTAAGAACAATTTTTCCAGTAAGAGTTGCAATGAAGAATCGTCTAGGATCATACTTTGCCAAACCCAGTGGAACATATACCAAATCATCAGGAATTGGAGTTGCAGCAGCAAAAAATGCAGCTGCTGCGCCATATCTTTTAACTAATCTTTCAAATGGACGCATTCGTTTTCTAGTCTTTTCATTGATAATTTTTCTTCCTCCATAACTTACATAGAAGATTATTTGTTTTGCAGCAGTAGCAGTAATTGCAGATGATAATGCCAAGATATGAAGATCAAATGTATCACCTACGGACATGGTTGCTAAAAGCAGAAATCCAGGCAATGGAACAAATGGGATTAGAGAGCCAAAGAAATTCACTAAAGATAGACTGAGATAACCCACTTCCGGCGCAAATGGAAACAGGTCAATAAAATCCACAAATCAGGCTTGGTTATAGGCAGTATTTAATTAAAACTAGAAGTAAAATCATTAAAATATCATCCTTTTAACAACACAGCAAATGGAAAAGAAAGACTCTGAAGATATTTGTAATGCAATAATTGCAATTAGTCCGTATATTAGATTTGTAGGCGTGATTGGTGAGAATGGTGTACTATTAGCATATGGACGAAGAGTAGACTTGATTCCACTTTTAGATGAAAAAAATACCCAACATCAATTTTCACACATTGCAATGAAGACAGATCTTGAAGGATTCTTTGATAAAAATCTAGGAGAGATAGAGTTTGTGTGGGAGGAGCGAAAGAAAGTTCAGACTATCTCTTTTGCAATAGACAAGTCTAGAGTTTGGGTGTCAATTGACAAAAAAGTAATTAGATCAGAAGTATTAAGGATAATTGATTCGTGTTTACCGATAGTGAAGAAATTCTCTTAAGATTTGAAGTGTTCCTATTGTCAAATTGATTTGGATTCACTGTAAATGACAGAAGGACTAAAACATATTTTAGAGCATAAAAAGAAAAGACAAAAATAATTTATTCTGCCTGTTTTTTAAAAAAACATGGAAGAATCGGATGAGATTGAAAAATTAATCAACGAGATCACATTTAGAAAATCAAACTCAAAAGATTACCAAAACATGAAAGCAGAAGAGATCAGCAAAGAATTCAAAGAAATAATGAGATATGAACAAGAGTCGTTTAAAAAAATTGAAAAATTTGAAGAGACGCAGAAAAATGCAGAACTAATAGAATATGCGAAAATACTTTGCAGTAACACAGTAGCAAGAGAGATTTCAAACATTCAAGAAGTATATTTAAAAAAAATCGACGAGGAATATCTTAAATTAAAATAATTATTCATATAACCAACATCGTACATAACCAGTTTCAGTTTTAAATTTTGGTGGAAGTTGTTTGCATTTTTCAACTGCCACAGGACATCTTTCCAAAAATCTACATTGAGTTGGAGGATCAACTAAGCTAGGAGGAATTCCTTTAATATATTTTGGAATGTTTCCGCTCAACGTGGGAATGGATTCCAAGAGACCCTTAGTGTAGGGGTGTTTTGGATTTTTGTAAATTTCTTGAGATGAGCCAAACTCTACTATTTGACCACCGTACATTATTCCAATTTTTTCAGCAATCTCAGATAATACTGCCAAATCATGCGTAATTAGCATAAAAGACATACCATCTTTTTTGAGATTCTTTAACAAGTTTACAATTTGGGCCTGAATTAAGACATCAAGTGCTGTAGTTGGTTCATCGGCAATCACAAATTTTGGTTTTAGAAGAAGAGCCATAGCAATTACCACTCTTTGCTTCATTCCGCCACTTAGCTCATGCGGATATTTTTTCAAAATAGATTCATTCAAACTAACAGCATTCATAGCATCTGAAATTATTTTTTGAGAATCACCAGCAAAGTTGTGTTGTTTTATTATTTCAAGACATTGTTCATTAATTGTAAAGACAGGATCTAGGGAGTTCATCGCACCTTGAAAAATCATGGCGATTTTTTTCCATCTAAATTCTTTGTTAAAATCTGACTCAGACAGCCCCAAAAGAGATTCTTCATCAAATAATATCGTACCTTTTGTCTTTCCACCTGAAAGCATTCGAATTATAGACAATCCTAAGGTGCTTTTACCACATGCACTCTCTCCTGCAATTCCTATTGATTCTCCGTCCTTTAATTCAAAATCAACATCATCAACTGCATATACAGGGCCATTTGTAGAATCATATTTTGTTGAGAGGCCATTTACAGATATGAGTACCATGTATTCTTTAGATCCGAGGTAGAATTTTTGTTTTACACTAAGGGATATAAACAAGATTATTGGAATTAAAAAGTCGATTCAAATGATACTTCCAATCTGTGGCTTTGATGCAAAAAATTCAATTCTCTGTCCCCAATGTGAAAGTAAAGTAGAATCGGGCCAACTTACAAAGGCAGATGTGGATGCATCTATAATTCTGGCAAAGCTTGCAAGATCAAACAAAGAGATCGAGGATTTTATGCTATATTCTTGCAAAGAGTTTGATGGAAATTTTGTTTTGTCACTGGCAAAAAACAATATTATGAAAATAAGGCAAAGTCGTACACTGTACAGACAATTTCAAAACCAATTCAAGGGAAAGATTTGGCTTGTAGAGGCAGATGAGACAGACAAGCGATTCATTGAAGATCTATTCTTTCCAACCAAGATATTGTCAATTAATGTAGTATGGGCTCCAGGTGGAGTTCAAAAGACAAAGGCAGTAGTATCTGGAAAATGGACCCCAAAATTCCCAATTGACACACAAAAAGTAATACAAATTGTGAAAGATGCCCGAAACCTTGACATTGAGATAGAATTTGAGGATAAAAGATAACATGATCTTTGTAAAAACCCACGACATTTCAGAACTAACTACTGAACTAATTGGAAAGCAGGTAATACTTGGTGGGTGGATAGAAGATCTTAGAAAACTAGGAAAGATGTCATTTATTACACTTCGTGATGTATCAGGAATTTCTCAAGTCATAGTAAAAGGAGAACTAAATAACAAACTCCCTGAGATTAATCGTCAGAGTGTTGTTAGCGTCAAAGGGACGGTACAAGAAACTAAGGCTCATGACTTTGCATTTGAGATCAAAGCTGATGAGATCGAAGTTTTAGGAAAAGCAGTTCACCCATTACCAGTAGACCCAATTGGAAGACTGGAAAGTAATATAGATACAAGACTAAATCATCGTGCGTTAGATATGAGAAACCAGAAAACAGCGTCAATATTCAAGTTACGACATCACGTATTACAATCATTACGTAAAACATTAGCAGAGAAAAAATTCATCGAGATTACAACGCCAAAAATTATTGGCAGTGCAAGTGAAGGAGGGGCTGATTTATTTTCACTAGAGTATTTTGGAAAAACTGCGTATCTTGCACAGAGTCCTCAATTATACAAAGAGCAGATGACAATTGGACTTGAGAGAGTATTTGAGATTTCAAACTTTTATCGAGCAGAACACTCTCATACAGGACGACATCTCAGTGAGTTTACAAGTATAGATATTGAGGCGGCATTTATGGATTACAATGATGTTATGAATATTTTAGAATCACTAGTCTTAGAAGTATACAAGTTTACATCAAAGAATTGCAAAAAAGAACAGGAATTAATTGAATATGAAATTAAAGTTCCATCATCATCATTTGAAAGAATAACATACACACAGTGTATTGACGAATTAAAAAAAGAAGGTGAAAAAGTAGATTTTGGAGATGATTTGTTAGATTCGCATCTGAGAATAATTGGTAAAAACCATCCAGGGTTTTTCTTTTTAATTGACTGGCCAATGAAGCTAAAACCATTTTACATCAGAGAAAAGGATGAAGATGTAACACTGTCACGCTCATTTGATTTACAGTATGGATATTTAGAATTGGCATCTGGTGGAACCAGATTGCATAATCCTGAAACTCTGAGAAATAGACTGGCTGAACAAGGACTTAATCCTGCCCAGTTTGCAGACCATCTCAAGACATTTGATTGGGGAATGCCACCACATTCTGGATGGGGAATGGGTTTAGACAGGCTGATGACTACGCTTATTGGAATTGACAATGTCCGCGAAGTTGTCTTATATCCACGAGACCCAGATAGACTAAATCCATAGTTGAAGAATGATGAACAAAAAAGATGCTTTAGTATTAATTGGAATTCTAGCAGGAGCCAGTATGGCAATATCAATGATGGCCATGCTAGCAAACGGAGTGTTTGACAATCCATTTTTAGATTAGTTAAAAATTATCAATTTTTATTGCATCAAGATTTTACAATATCATGATAGAGCAGACAGATGCAAAAAAAGTAGTCGAAGTAATTGGGAATAATTTGATTGGGGTATCTCATGATTCAGGTAGTTTTGCAAAACTGCCAGACTCGTACTGGGGATATTTTGCAAGAGGACATGACACAAAGGGAACATTTGGAGTAATTGTCACGTATTCAGAAGATGGGACAGATGTTGATGAACTAATCAAAATGTATGAAAACTGGGCTGCAAAGAACAAGACAAAAGAGTAAAGTCTACTTGGTTTCTTTGAGTAATTTTCGATACCCTTCACACTCTTTACATACTGGCTTTCCAATGTACTTTGGATTTCCATCTTTAATTTTCAAAATGCCAGGTACCAATTTGCAAATACAGCAATCAGCCATAATTGATGATAAAATCGGCAATTAATAAAAATTGATAATTTTTGAAAAAGAGATAAATCTGATGAGATAGATCCAGATTAGTGTTCAAATGTAACTATTGTGGATCATCATTTGGCGACAGGATATGCTATTTTTGCGAGAAAGATTGCTGTACATCATGTATGACTGATGACAGGACAAGATGCAAAGAATGCTATATTTCAAAGAAGAGACTTGGTTGGAAAAAAATAGTAAAGAAAAACAAAGTTGTTTTGATATTTGTTGCATTCTTGTGGCTTTATGCTGTGTTTCCAGGACCATTTATTCCAGGACTAGATCCCATGTTTTACACCATATCTATTGTGGCAGCTGTTCTGATTATGATTCCGATTTGTTTTGCGTTATTTTTCTGGTCGCTTAATCCACCTAAATCAGACGTTAAAAAGAGAAAAGACTAGTAAATAAACAAACTTTTTACATTTCTTGATTTAACTGAATTACCAAAATACATTGTATTAATGTCAACAAAGAAGTGTTTTTTGTGGATATGTGCCAAAACTAAGTAACATAATTAAGAAAATATTTTAAAAATATCTTAGATAATATCAATAACAATAGAATATCGTGATATAGAATAAGAGAATACACTGTAGGATTTGCTTTAAAAAAGATAATTCAAACAAAGATAATTGAATATTTCAAGTTAGAACAATTTTTAATTAAAGTTTGATAGTCTTTGTTTTTGATGATTTTTTAGGTTTGATAGTCTTTGTTTTTGATGATTTTTTAGGTTTGATAGTCTTTGTTTTTGATGATTTTTTAGGTTTGATAGTCTTTGTTTTTGATGATTTAGATCTAGTTGTGGATTTGGAATATTGTTTCTTTATTTTTTGTTCATCTTTTACTTGTTTTATTTTTAATTTTTCATATTCATCTTTTTCTTTTTTTAATTGTTTTGCAAGAATATTTTGTTTGATGAGTTTTTTTTGTTCATCTTTTTTTAAAGTGGAAATTATTTGTTTTTCCTTAGTAATAGAATTAATTAAATCTAGACATTGTTCTTTGGATTTGATCAGGTTATCATTTTCCAATCGAAGTGAATCTTTTAATTTTTGATATTTTAACAGGTTGAGTTTTTCTTGTTCTATTTCAGCTAGGATAGCATCATAATTAGATTGGGTCTTTTCAAGATCATCTTTTTCTGACCTTAGCTTCTCAAGGTTTTGTTTTTGTTTGATAGATTCACTTTCAAGAGAATGTTTTTCTTGTTCTATTT
>JAOTWS010000014.1 GCA_029862745.1 Nitrosopumilus sp.
GTCTTTAGAGTTTTATCCTGTAATAGTCCCAGTGTTCAGGATCAAACATGGTCACGAATTCTGCATTCTCCTTGCTTACGCGTTCACGAATCACGTCACGTAATCCGAAGCTAGTGAGATACTTGTACCCGTTAGACCTTGCTTTCTCGTAAAACAACTTTCTGAGTTTAGAACCTCCCTCCAAACCCCAATAGCCCATTTTGAGGGAAATCGGTTCTAAAAATATCGTATTTGATTGTCCGTAATTTTCGTCGTACACTTCTTTCGGTAAAGAATATCCTTCAAGCGGACCTCCCTTTCCAAACCCCACAATTTCTCCATCATCATCACCTGTCCTGATGGAGACAAAAACAGTATTCTCATTTTTTATTGAATCAGTGAATCCTATTCTGGTGAATTGTAGGGGTTTGGGCATTTCATCATAAATGGAGAATATCTTGCTGATGAAATAATTATCACTTCTTTTTTCCGTTGACTCGACGATTGTAATTAATTTTAAGCGATCAAGGATGCATTCGTTTTGTATTCGAAGTTCCTTCTCTCGTAATTTCATAAAGGAGATGACGGCATTCATGAAATTCTTTCTCATTTCGTTTGGAAGGGAATGAAGCACTGATTGACACATGTTGGATTCATTATTCAAAAGATCCTCAAAATAGCTAACTGATCTTTGTGTAATTAATGATGGATGCCATGTTAGTGCATGGGCGTTTTTCTTTGCCATTTCAAGGGCCTTTGAGAAATCGCCCAGAGCATAGCCGCTTATTCTGTCAACAATCGAAAGAAACCATCCCAATCTCATAAAGTGTTCTTGTTTTTGCTCATCGTTTTTTGTAATGTCTGAATTGTTAAAGCATGTCTTGATTTTTTCCTCTGCTTTTTCTCGAAGTTCCCCTTGCCAGGGATACGTTGTTCTAAGAATCAGGACTTTGATCAATTCAAGATCCAAATCCGTCTCATTCAATAATTTCTGTAGTTCTCTGTCCAAAGAGATGAACTGTATCACGCTGTCCTCATGCGGCTTGTCTACACTCTTTTGAGGATCAAAATCATGAAACAATGATGCGGTGTAAAGGTATTCCAGGTCCTTTTGGTCAATTTCAAACTTTTTTCTTGCCCCTATAGCTGCAAGTAGAGTAATGTAAGTTACCTCCAGTTCATGCTCTATGTTATGATAGCCATAATATTCAGTTCCAAGTCCCTGAGTTTCAAATAATTTTATTGTGTAGTCTAACATTTTCTTAAAGCACGCCTTGTCTAATTTTTCAGAATTTGCCAAAGTGACTATCTCATTTCTCAGAGCTTGTATGTTGGAGAACAAAGGATCTATCTAGATATTGCGCATTCTAAGGTTTAACCTTGCTTATCTGTAAAATTAATTGGAAAACAAAAACGAGAATTTTTCACGAGTGTACCCATGCAGATTTGTTGGAACTAGGACAACAGGAAACGATTACCATTTATCCGAATAAGGAAGGAATCTACAAATATTTTGACAACAGAGAAAGACTCGAACATCTGAGGATTTCTTGAGGTAAAGACTGTAGTTCATAGTGATGAATTTATGGGGATTTGGCGTGATTTGATATGATTTGTTTTTCTAAACTTCGAAAATATTCTAATATTGTCTAGTTTCTTATTATGCTGAAAGGCATTTGAGCATCTGACCCTTTATTATACATTATAATGCCATACATAACCAATGACTAATACTAATACGGTAAGGCCGATCTGGCTAATATCTATCGGAGTGATTATGGGTGTCGGTTCTGCAGCAATCTACTTTGTAGAGATGGCAGATTCTGACATCACAATCCAGGCCGAAAACCCGCAGATAATGACTGCCGGAATTACAATTGATGACATTTATCCAAGGGCCGAAAACCCAAACCCTCAGAAGAGAAGCTATACGCTGATTGCGCAGGATGCGGAAATTGAGGTATCAAAGGGAGTAAAGGCGAAGGTCTGGACGTATAATGGAACAGTTCCGGCACCAACATTACGATTTGATGAAGGTGACGAAGTTGAAGTCAAGTTTGTAAATGATACACCATATGCGCATACAATTCATTTTCATGGAACGCACAACTCTGCAAATGACGGAGTGTTTCCAATGATCAATCCAGGAGAGGAATACATCTATTCATTCAAGGCACATGAGGCAGGATTCTTCATGTATCATTGTCACGCGTTTCCGACAACAGAACACGTGAGAATGGGAATGTTTGGTGCAATGATAATTGATCCAGTGCATCATGACATGGAACCTGCACGAGAATACCTCTTTGTACTAAGTGAGTTTGACCCAGATGATCCGCTTGCGACATTTACAAAGTTCTACCCCATCAACGGATATGCAAACCAGTACATGGACAATCCGATTCAGGTGGTAGAAGGTGAGCTTGCTCGATTCTATGTGATGGGAATTGGGGGAGTACTGCAATCACCGTTCCACGTTCACAGTACAATCTTCAAGGTGTGGCAGTCCGGGATACTCTGGAACGAGCCACACTGGGCGCAGACTCACCTTGTCGGAAACGGAGATACCGCTATAATTGAGGCAAGCTGGGACGAGGCAGGCAGGTACCTCTTCCACGTTCACGGAATACAAGAAGAACGTGGCTCCATGGCAATACTTGATGTGCTGGAGAATGACTCTGAGCTGAAACCACTGGAACAACCAAGCAACAGTCCTGGAAGCAAGTCAATGATTCCATGGCAGGAGGACTTGCTGTACCAACTGGAGGATCCTCAAATCATCACATACGATGACCTGGGCTCTGCAGGAGTACCCATCTCAACACATGATGCCGTATCTGCAGACAAGGTATCAATCGTAAAGGACTCTTGGAATCCTGAGATTACGGAATCGTATGCACCAATTGCAGTGAAGGTGGAACCTGATACCACGATAACTTGGACTAATGATGACATTGTGGTGCATACTGTAACTGACCAGGAATCTAATTCATTTGATTCTGGATTCATCCAGGCTGGTGCAGACTGGGATTACACCTTTGACAAGTCTGGCAAGTACAACTATTACTGTACATTGCATCCTTGGATGAAAGGCGCAGTGGTGGTAGGCTAACCGCTTATCTCCTTTCTTTCTTTTCTTTTGTTGTGCCGGTCTGTCAATTTCTTAATCCATAGTAGGCTTGTAATTGTAACAAGAACGATGATAACTATTGCTGCAACATGAATTGTATTTACATTGTTTCCCATACCTACTCCCTTCTTTTCAAGAATATACTGTCTAACTTCTTCATGGGATTTGTCTCAGAATTGTGGTAAATTTTTGATTGTATGTAAGGGAAAGTTTCGTGGTTTTCTGTCCTTTCCTCTTTCTCTGCTGCGCTTTCTTCTTCCACTTGCAGTTTATTCTACATCACTAGTTTTAGTTATCAATCCGGTATCATCATTTATCATTCTAGCATCTTGATTTATCAATCCGGAAGTATTCTCTATCTTTCCAGTCATTATTTCATTATCACCTCCTGGTCAATCATGGCTCTTCCATTATTCCAAAAATTTCCCGAAACAATGTTCGAAAACACCTTTTCCAACCTTTTGACGATACCTTTCTGAAGTTTTATTTGAGATTCTTTGCTTCTGATTTTCTTTTGGATTGCAATCAAGTTACTTCTTGATATTCCAAATCTTCACCAGTAATATCTAAAATATTTTCAATCTTAGATGTTAACCATCATTTATCTTCTAGGTTCTTTTCCATTAGTGTAAAGCATTAAAATTCTTACATAGTATAAATGGATCTGGCTATAATTAGAGGATCTAAACTTTTCCCCTGTAATATGTATTCCACGTAGGTACTAAATTATATCGCTTAACTATATCCCCATTCTGTTGTGCTGGGAATATAGTTAGTGTTGTAAATTCGATACTCACGTGGAACAAATAATAAAAAAAGAGAGATTCAAAATTAAAAATGAACAGCTAGAGTTAGTTCTTTTTTAACTTAATCTTAAATCCTTAAGACATTTTTCATAATCTTCGCTTGTAAGAGTTGATTCAAAACAAATCTGTTTGATGCTTTGAGGCGGATACATAGGAATGAGGGTAGCTCCCATTATCATGGCTACAAAGAAGCATGTCCTGATAATACTATCTGTCATCATACCTAAAAATTACTATGTCAACATGACTTCAAATTATTCAATAATGATGAAAAAACTAAACGAATATTCATTTCTCTAAAATCTGGTTTTTATTTTATGATGTTGTACTAACTTGCGGTAGTAATCTACAAGAAAACATCGAGATATTAAGAGTATCGATGGGCATTGGTCAAAGGATTGATGTTTGATTTTGCAAGATTGCTATCTAGATTTTTTAGATGGTTAGGGTACCTATAGTTCAAGAGATTGATTCTCAGAAAAAAAGAAATTCTTCGTGTACAGATAGCACTACAATTACAGATTTTGAAACAGGGGAAATGATCTGTCAAAACTGCGGAGTGGTTTTACAAGACAAAATTTCATTTGATGGAAGAGATGATAATATGTTTACACATAGCACAGATCATTCTCAGGTTGGCAATAGATCAAATCTCAGGTTACACGACATGGGGCTGGCAACAGTCATTGACAAATTCAATAATGATTCCAAAGGAAGGCCCATAGAATACAAAATGAGGCAGGAAATGAGAAGAATACGACTATGGGATACAAGAAGTAAAGCAAAAAATTCCGCTGAACGCAATCTAAGAATGGCCTTATCTGAAATGGAAAAATTAAAACAAAAATTATCTCTGTCTGATGCCATCACGGAACGATCTGCATATCTCTATAGAAAAGCTGCTAGATCTCAATTGATCCGTGGCAGAAGCATCAAAGGAGTAGTTGGGGCATGTGTGTATGTAGCATGCAGAGAGATGGATACTACACGTACAATCATAGATATTTCAAAGAACCTTCAAGAGCCTAGAAGATCCATTGCAAAAAACTATAGAATGTTGTTTCAAAATCTCCGACTTGCTGTATCTGTACCAGATCCAATCAAATGTATTGTAAAAATTGCAAATAATTTAGAAACACCTGAGAATACAAAACGAGAGGCAATACACATTTTCGACACTCTAAAAGAAAGAAAACTAACTGCAGGTAAAAGACCGGATGCTGTTGCAGCTACTGTCATCTACATTGCAAGTGTCAAAACAGGTGTAAATTTATCCCAACAAAAGATTTCAAAAATTTCAGGAATATCTGTAGTGACTATTCGTAATAGGTGTCAAGACTACATAAAATATGTTGAATTGTTTTAATTGTAATGTGTCATATTTCTCCTGACCTTTTCTATTTTGATATAATTCTTTGTTCCACGTGGGTCTTAATTCTAAACCCTAAACTATATCCCCATGCACATTGTGCTTGGATACTTGTCTAAAAATGCGATATGGGAATCATCTTCATACAAAAGATGTCCATCTCTTTTTCCGTCTAAGATGTCACAAAATGCACATTGTGTTCCCATACAAATTTGAATCAATCTTGTGTGAAAATAGAATCATCCTCTAACTTTCAGAAACATCAAGACAGTCAAAATATAACATTTTCATCTGAATCAATAGAATCTCTTTAATTCCAGTCTGAACAATGTTCACGTTATGGCAAAGATATCATATACTCTATCTAAAAATTTTAGAAAAGATACCATGCTATTGCTTGAGAAAATTGTTGTCATGATAGATGACTATGAGAGAAAGGGATATCGTATGACGCTAAGGCAGTTGTTTTATCAGCTGGTATCTCATGACATATTGCCAAATGACCAAAAAAAGTACAAGAAACTCAGTACGATAATTAAAGATGCTAGGATGGCCGGATTAATTGACTGGGATGTAATAGAAGATAGAATAAGAATTCCAACAATGCCAAGCGAATTTGAGAATATCTCTCATCTAGTCAAGGCCGCCATCTCATCTTACAGGCGTGACAGGTGGGAAAACCAAGAATATTACGTAGAGGTATGGGTTGAAAAAGATGCTCTGTCAGGCGTACTAGAACCAGTAACCAGAAAATATCACATACATCTATTGGTGAACAGAGGTTATTCCTCAACTAGTGCTTTACATGAATCCGTATTAAGAATTAAACAACAACAGGATAAAGAATGCGTAATCTTGTATCTGGGAGACCATGATCCCAGCGGCAAGAACATGATAACTGACATCAAAAACAGACTGAAGCAATTTCAATGCGATGCCACAGTAAGGAATGTAGCTTTAACAATGGAGCAGATAAAACAGTATAATCTTCCACCAAACCCTGCCAAAAAATCGGATCCACGTTCAGACAAATACATCAAAAGACACGGTAATTTATCGTGGGAACTAGATGCTCTGACTCCTGAAGTGCTAAATCAACTGGTGTCATCAAATATTGAAGAGTTTTTGGACATGGATGAATATCAAAGAGTAATAGACCAGGAAGAAGAAGAGAAGGTGGAACTAGTCCAAGTTACACAAGACATATAGTTTTAAAATCCATAATTTTAGAAAATCAGTTTATCTTGATTAACCCTAGTATCTTTTAGTATGATAATACAGAATTCATTATTTAGAATGGGAGGTGATATCTATTATCCAACTAAATTTTCCTGGTAACTGGTATAGTTCACCAGTTTGGTTCACCAGAACAGTTCACAAAAAAATCATATTTTACAATATATAATAAAGTGTGGGAACTATGCCAATGAACCGTCTTGGCGAACCGGCATAATTGTGATTCTATTTCTTTGGTGTGGGTCTATTTCCTCTAGAATTTCTTGTATCTTGTCTTGGGTATCAACATAGCACCACATCTCTACTCTAGAAAACCACTCAAGACTCTTTGTCATGTTTGATTTTACTTGTTGAGGATGTGATCTGATTTCTTGTGGAGATTCTATCTCTATTGCTACTGAATTTAGCACATCAAAGCTATCGTTATCCAGTATTGGAATTGATATGCAGTCTGGCTGCTCTATTGTGATGTCCTGTCTTAGCACCTCAAAATAGTCTTCATTATCCAGATGATGCTTTTTTGCCTGCTGAATCAGGAAAAATGACTCCATTCCGCCCTCTCGTTGGTTTTCCAGAACTGGATTGAACAATTTATCCAGATTTGGAGAAAGCTCAAACTCTATTCTGGATAGTTCTCCCTTGTTCATGGTGACTAGTCCCTGGTTTGCCAGATTTTGCAGCCGTTGTTTGACTTGTGATTTGTTGACTCCAGACAGTCCTGAGATTTCTGACAGATTTGGTCTGTAAGACTCGTTTCCTATAGTTTGCCTGTTTTTGAGTAGATTGTGAATCACAATGCACAGCTTGTGGGATTTTGGCCTGTATTCTGAGAAATTTGCAGATGCCATGTGCAGTATCTTTTGGCTTTTTTGTGTGTCAGTTGGACCGGAAGATAATGTAGGAATCTCTTCACTGTTGATTTTGTCATCAATATCTTTTGTATGTGATTCTTTGTTGTCTTGAATTGTACTGTTGATATCATCATTGTCATTTTCTTCCTCTCTTTTTTCTTCTAGCAGCTCAGCAATTCTCTCTACAACTCTGTCTGCAATTTCCTCATTGTCACTTTTGCACATATCCAGTGTCTCATTGCAATATCGATAGACTTGTGGAATGTGTTCATCAACTTCTTGTTTGACTGAATCTCTGGCATAGTCCTGTATCTTTTTGTCTAGCTCAAGTTTTTGTGCAAAACTGTTCATGTGATTCTGAATTGATTGCGCATCATCTTTATGATCATTCTTTATTGATGCAGTTTCTTCTTTGAGATGTGTTATGGTTTGAGATAGTTGCTCAGACATGGAGTTCATCTCAAAACTGAACAAATCTGTACCTCTCTCTGTTCCCTTTGAGAACATCCTCCATGACACCAGAAAACAAATTCCTACCAATCCAAGTACCACTATTGCATCAATTTGTACATCAATCTGTACTAGCGGTAAGATAACAATACCATCAAACACTGCAATTCCAAGTATTATCAAGAATCGTACAGTATTCTCCTCGGGTCTGAATCGTTGCATCTTTCCTGATTGCAAGGAACCACCTATTGCATATGGCAGTCCTACTGTGGTTACAACTGCTACTATCAAAAATATAACATCCAGTATATTCTGTGGTTGCATGATCATCTCAAATGTAGTTCCCTGGCAATTGTATAGTAAGCTGATTTTGTTATTGTTGTATTTATGAAATAGTTTGCAGTATGACTTTTTTTCATGAAATAGGATAAACCATTTGTATATAAGCCAAATTTTTCGTAATTCTTGCTTTTATGCAAATCATCATACCACACTATGAAAGAAAAATATTCAAATCAAAAGAAATTACAAGCAACACTTGATAGATTGCAAAAAGTTACAGGCAATAATGGACAATTCGATGTCACATGGTTGCCCCTGGATAATTCAGAAATAGAAGGCAAGGTTGAAGGGAACACCATCATAATATATTCAAAAAATATTACAGATGCACTAGACACATTGCAGCATGAATTTGTTGATTATGTTACTAGTCAGGCAATAAAACCCTACATCACACTAGTCAACTCGTTGATGTCCATTATTACAAAAGAGGCATATGAGACAAAAGAAAAATCTGTGGAAGCATTGTTGAAATTAATTAATGATTCTAAAAAATAATTTATTTTCTTCTTCTAATAATAATGCGATTCTTCGCTAGTTCCTTTATTGGTTCCCAACCCTGACATATGTGATGTAACAGCTGCTCATCATTTGTTATTATCTTTCCATCGTATCCTTGCTGTTGTTGTTTCACTTGAGGTACAGACATTGCTTTCATTATCTCTTGTCTTATTGCATTTGTTTCCTGTTCTGTGTCAAATTTTTTTATATCTTTTGTATCAGTTATTCTTTGTTTTTCTATTTTGATTTTTACGGGATCAATTCCGTAAAGCTTTGCCTGCTCACGCCACATGTCAAGTAGCATCTCCTTTTTGTTTTGAGCTGAATTGTTGTCACTGTTTACCGTACACAGAAACTGTTGACTCTCCGAATATGTCCTTCTCATGTCTGCAATCATCTCATCAGTCAGTCTTCCCTTGTTTGTAGTGTATCTTGCCTCAATGTCTCCCTTGTGACCCATAAAGAACTGCCTGTATGCATGAGTCATCTTTCCATGGCTTTCTGCAAGTAATAGTTGTGTGTCAAAATATGCTCGTAAGACATATGGTCTAACTTTTGTTATGCTCCATATTGCTTTTCTAATGTCAGATGTAATTCGTGGTGTTGTGATAAAGCTGGATTGATTTTGAATTTTGTATCTTCTCCTAGAGTGATATCCTTGCTTCAAAGATATGACTGGTGAATGTAAAGTAAGTTTTTCACCATCTGAAATCCTTTTTCTCAGATAGCCTAGAACATATTTGCAGCCTTCTGATGGCAAGAATGTAAAGTACTTGTTTTTTGTCTTGCTAAGTGATGCCCTTACTGTTACCATTGCAGGAACATGTGCAAAACTAATTGACTTGCCATCTAGTTCTATTACCAAGTCAGGTAGATCAGCTAGCTTGAGACCATCTGTACCATCATAATTTCCCATTACCTGCGGTCTTATTCCTGCAAAGGCCATCAAACTGATACTAGAACGAGTTCTAGGACTTGACACATTTAGAATTGATTGTAGCTGTGTCTTTGTTGGTACTTGTTCATCTTGTATGTTTACTGGAATTCCGGCATTTGCAATCTTTATCTTTCTTTTCAGCTCGATATAGTTGAATATCAGCCATGACTTTATTGATTTGAGTATCCCATCAATATAGTTTGGTGCATAGTTTTGTAATTCCAACCAGGATACATGATCTAATAACATGTCCTCTATCTTTATGACATCTTTCTTTCCAATCTTTACAAGCTTGGCAGGCGTGGTGTTTGTTCTGTAACAGAATAGATTCAATCTACGCAATCGGATATCTGCATTTAGCTTGCTACCTCTGCCTGTGTTCTGGTACCAACGCCTGACGTTATCATCTTGCAGAAGATCTTTTGTTGCAATTTTCTTTTTATTAGACATCATTTTTCTCCATGATGTCATGTTTCATTTGCTTAAAAGCAGGTCTCGAATCCTGGAGGAAACGGGCCCAAAGGGCTTCGATCCCTTGGCCATTGGATTAGAAGTCCAACACTCTATCCATGCTGAGCTATAGGCCCAAAAACCTAGCAATTAATTACCATTTTAAGGGTTTACAGCCACTTCTTTTTGTAACTCTCTCTTTCCATTTTAAAGAGAAATTGTTGTGCATAACCTGCATACTGCCCAAAATGATTTACAATTTTTTCATGAAGGATGTCATATTGTTTATCTGTAATTGTTTTAGTTGTAATTTGAAATTGATCTGAATAGTATTTTTCTAAAATTCTTATCATCCATCTATCTAATGGAAATGCCTCTAACTTGTTTAAGGAAAATAATAATATACAATCAGCTACCTTGTTTCCCACTCCATTCACTAAACAAATATTTTCTTTTGCATCATGATAATTACATTTTTCCAAGTACTTAAAATCAATTTTTTTCAAAAAACTCATGTTTGCAGCTTCTTTGATAAATTTGGCACGATAGCCAACACCACAATCTGTAATTTCGTTTATTGATGCTTTTGCTAGTTTTTCTGATTTTGGAAATAAAAAAAATTCCTGATTCTCAAAGTTTACTTTCGTTCCAAATTTTCTAGAAATCCTCTCTAAACTATTTTTAATTTTTTGAATATTAGAGTTTGATGATATAATAAATGAAATCAAGCATTGAAAAGGATCCTGATCAAGTAATCTTAGTCCTAGATATTTTTTTACTGCATTTTTTGTTGTATTATCTATGGAAATTGATTTTATTATTTTCGTCATATCATCTCTTTTTCTAAAAAAATCCTGTCTAGTATTTTGATATGATTTGATATTTCCTAAACCATCCACTCTTAGAACATCTTGACCATTAACCCCATACCAATAATGCTGATTTTTTTTCCATAGAAATACCTGTCCACTATTAATTGAATTTTCAACACTTATTGTACACTTATTTTCCATCTCATATGATGGTTATTTCGTCATTGACTTTAGGTGCATATGTCTCCAAACCAAATTTCTCATGAATTTCTTGGGCAAACATTTCACATGATTCAGTATCTCCATGAACTGCCCAAACTTTTGGATTTCCCTTGATATTCTTAATCATATCAAATAATTCTTTTCGATCTGCATGTCCTGAAAATTCAAATTGTTTTATCTCTGCAGCTACTTTAAGATCTTTACCTCTAGTTGAAACCGTACCTGTGTCAAGTAATTTTTTACCTGGAGTGCCTTCTCCTTGATATGAAACAAGAGCTATTCCATTTTTACTATCGAAAGATAACTGTTGTAAATAGTAGACTGCATTTCCGCCAACCAACATTCCTGCAGGTGATATCACAACACAAGGTTCCTCCATCGCGCGCTTTCTTTCAGAGTGCTCTCTAATTGAAGTTGCATGTCTTATTGCATCTGAAAACACTAGAGGATCCCTTAGATAGTCTAGATGTCTAAACATTATCTCATTTACTTTTAGCGCCATTCCATCCATTATAATTCGATGTTTGAAGTTTGAGCTTCTTAAAATACATGCAATCTCTTGTGAACGTTCCACTGAAAATGACGGGATGAATAATATCCCTTTTCTATCTACTACTTCATTCGCAAACTCTATTAATTCAGTCTCAGATTCTTTTCTAGGCTTTTGTTCCGTTTTGGCATATGTACTCTCAGTTATTAGTAAATCAATTTCACCAATGTCTAAATCCATTTCTCGTAGCATTCTTGAACCGTTTGTTTTAATATCTCCAGTATAGAAAAGTCGTTTTTTATCTGATTCTACTAAAACTGTGCTTCCACCTATCACATGTCCTGACTCCCTTAATTCAAAAGTTGCATTACCTTTTGTAACTTTTTGTCTAAATCCTATCTCCTTTGCATTTTTCATCATATTTTTTACTTCAGGTAAATCAAATGGATGTGAATTTTTTTCAATTTTTAGCATGTCTTCAATTAACAATCTTGATAAATCAAATGTTGGAGGGGTGGCATAAACATCTGTATTTCCACTAACAAAAAGCGATGGGACATTTCCTGAATGATCTAAATGAGCATGAGTTATGATAATTGCATCTAGATCCTTCGGTTTTACATGAAGGGGATATTGAGGAGGCGATCCCCTTCTTCCAAATAAAACTCCGTAATCAAGTAAGATCTTTGTTCCATTACAATCAACTAAAAAACCAGATCTGCCAACTTCATTAGCAGCACCTAAAATTTTAACATCCAAGAATTAAAATAATTTTTATCTACCTTAAAACCTTCTTGAGCTTATTAGATCATTATATCTATTATGGAATCTACAAAAGCTTTAATTAGTGTAAGCTAAGATTCGATCCTCATGGGAAGAAGCTTCCAAGAATGGTTAGGACAACAAGATCAAGCCGTCGTCGCTAAAACACGTGCTGGTGACGAAGCAAATAAACCACTCCTAAACCAATTAAACTGGATCTGGGTTAACAATCTGATGAAACAGAAACCAGACCTGAATCCATCATCTGCAGAACTACTTGACTGGGTAACCTCTGGTCAAATTGACGCAATGAGAAAATAAACGTGTTAAACACGTTATCTTTTTGTTTTTTCAATTTCTAATCTGGATTCTGCGCATGAATTTTTCACGGATCAATTTCATAACAGAGTTATGAATTTCAATCATGGTTTAAATAGCTACCAAACAAAGTTATCATTGTAATGCCAATAGCAATACTTCCAGACATTGATGAACAAAGATGTATCGGATGTGCACTATGTGTAGAAATCTGTACAACTCTTGGTCCAGATGTCCTTAGAGTAAAACCTGTTGAAGGCTGGAAGAGAGGTAAAGCATTTGTTTTCTATCCAGAAAGATGTATTTCTGATGGTGCATGCATAGGTGTATGCCCAACAAAATCAATCTTTTGGATGAGACCAATGAATTACACAGCTGGACAACCAGTACCTCTTCACAAAAACGGTATCTTCATCAAGGGTTGGGCAGAAGACGCAGCACTATAAGCTGAATCTTTTAGCACATTCTTTTTTCTTATTTTTAATTAGACTAATGATTTTCGCTTGATTTCTTTTGGTAGTATTTTTACAAAATATTTTATGAACTCATCATTTTTATCATAATGAATTTCTGAAAATGTGTTATTGCTAAAGAAAATGTTCCATGTTTTTTCAAAAGTTGGAAATTCTTTCGGATCAAAATCTACTCTGGAAGTTTCATGATGTGCAGCTGGAAATATATCTGAAATTTCAATTGGAATTAATCCTAGTTGTGGATTATACTGGCATACTTGGATTGAATCAAAATCTTTGAATTTCTTTTTTAATTCAATATATTGATGTGACAAATATCCTGGTTTTGTATTGGATTCTTTAGTGATTACAAATTTCTTTTTCTTTGATTTAAATTTTCTAACCATGTTATGATATGATTGAACCTCTGGTCTAAATTGATCTTCGCTACTGTATAAGAAAATAGCTCTTTCTTTGAATTTTGGCGTACTCAAACCTAGAAATTCATAATTTTCAGTCATTACTTGAACCATCTCAAATAATTTTGGATGGGCTCTTGCCTTTTTAATTACATATTCCCATAACCTTCCTTCATGGATTGCTTGTTTTACCTTATCTACCTCAAGTTTTATTGAATACAAATTATGAATTGCTAACTGATTGATCTTTTCAGTTTCTTCTAGTTGTCTAAATTCTTTTGGGGTGTATCTTTGACATATTTCACAATTACATGGGAACACAGCAATGTCTTCTAAATAACGTGTCCCATCATCTGTGATGTATCTTAATTGTTTGGCATAAAGCATGTATGATGCTGAATCAAATGTATCACATCCCAAAGCTATTGCAAATGGTATGGTTAGTGGATGACCTGCTCCAAAAAGATGTAAAGGAATAGAATGCGGCATCTGTTTTTTTGCAGCTATTATCATCTGTGCCAATAATCTATACTCGTATGACTCCATAAATTCAACTGGACTACCTAACGCAAGCATTTGAAAACCCATATCGACTAAACTTTTTGTAGATTTTCCAACTAGATCAAAATGTTCTCCTCCCTGAATTGGACCAATCCAAATTTGACCATTATCTTCACTGTCTTCAAGAGTTTGTTTAGAAACTTTGAGAGTATGCTTAACATACTCTTCTGCTTTTTTTATTGACATTCCAAATCCTGTTGGTTTATCAAGTGGAATTGCAAAATCTGTCATAATACCTTTCTCAAAATTTGCCATTTCAGATGGAGATACTTTAACATCTCCGTATTCTAGTACTTGATAACCTCCTGAATCTGTCATAATTCCATGATTAAATCCTATAATCTGATGAATTCCTTTTTTTATTGCTTCATCACCATAGTTATTTTTTGTAATGTATGCATTTGTTATAACTAAGTCAAATCCTATCTCTTGAATTTTTTTAGCTGAAATTGTTTGTTTTACAGGATGAATAACAGGAACATATGCTGGTGTGTCAATTTTCCCATGATTTGTATATAATGTACCAATTCTTCCGGCAAGATCAGTTTTAGAAATTTCAAACAAGTAACTAAACAAATTAAAAGGCGTTATTTAATCAATCACCAAAAAATTTTCCTAAATCGTTATTTTTTGTTACCAAATCAAGCCAATCTACATCTTCACTGGCTTTATTAATTGAAATCAAGCTCATGACTTTCTCTACTGTCTCTTCAATCCTTCCCCAACTGTTTTTAATTTGAAAAGTTTTTTCATTGAATTTATTTATTGCATCATGTACAATTATACCTAGTATCTCACTACCAATATTTTCCTTGGTCTTATTCTCTGTGTATCTTCTTTTCTTGTAGACTGAGATTAATTCATAGGGATCTCTTCTTAAAATAATCATTATCCTTACTTGATTTGTATCTAAAACATATGGTGCTAAATGTCCAACAATCAGATTTTTTTCAGAAATTTTATTCTGAAGAATTTTTTTTAGTTTTTCAACATTAACATCATTAGTATCTTCATTTTTTTCAAATAATCCTTCATTCTTAGCAACTTCATTAATATCAATTATTGATAAATCTAACCTTTGAGCAATTTGATGTGCAATGGTGTGCTTACCTGTACCTGGATTTCCAGAAATCACTATTGACATCATATCAAATCATTATTAATTGAATTAAATGATTTCTGCAATACTAATAAGTAGAATTATCTTTTTGATAATATTGCAAATAGGCTTACTAGGTAAAGCGAATGTTGGAAAATCAACATTCTTCTCTGCTGCTACTGAAACACAAGTGGCATCTGGTAACTTTCCTTTTACAACAATTGAACCAAATATAGGCGTCGCATTTGTTAAAGCAGATTGTGCCTGCAAGCATTTTAAGATTACACATGAAAATGAATTGTGTATTAATGGTACACGCTTGATTCCTGTAAAACTCATTGATGTTGCAGGATTAGTTCCAGGTGCACATGAAGGAAAAGGACTAGGAAATCAATTTCTTGATGATTCAAGACAAGCTGAAGTTTTAATTCACGTAGTTGACATTGCAGGAACTACTGATATTCAAGGACACCCAGTTCCAGTTGGAACTCATGATCCTCTAGAAGATATTGCATTTGTTCAAGATGAATTTGATCAATGGTTTGCAGACATTCTCAAAAGAGAATGGGATAAAATTATTCGTGAAATAGATCAAAAAAGAGCAAAACTTACTGATGGTATAGCAAAACGATTCACTGGGTTGGGGATTAAGGATTATCAAATACACGAAATATTACAAAAATTAGGTCTTATTGCTAAAAATCCTAAAGATTGGGAAGAATCTGACATTCAAACATTTGTCAAAGAATTAAGAAAAGATACAAAGCCAATGATCATTGCCGCAAATAAAGCAGATCTCTGCAGAGATCTTGAAGTTCTAAAAAAAATTCCAGAAATTGTAATTCCTTGTAGTGCTGAAACTGAATTATTATTACGAAAGGCAACAAAGTCTGGAATCATTAACTATTCTTCTGGTGATGAAAACTTTACCATTGTTGAAGGTAGAGAAATTGCACCAGCACAAAAAAAAGCACTTGATTTAGTAAAGTCGGTATTCTCTAAGATTCAATCTACTGGAATTCAAAAGATCCTTAATACTGCTGTTTTTGATTCTTTAAAGTTCATTGTAGTGTATCCTGTAGAAGATGAAACAAAACTAACCAATAAAGATGGTATTATTTTACCTGATACAAAATTACTCCCACAAGATTCTACTGCAAAAGATTTGGCAGGTTTGATTCATGCAGATATTGCAAAGGGATTTTTACATGCAATTGATTGTAAAACTAAACAACGGATTAGTGGTGATCAAAAACTAAAGAACGGAGACGTGATTAAAATAATATCAACACTAAGTAGAGGATAACATGCTAGGATTGGGTATTGAAAGCACAGCTCATACATTTTCATGTGCTATTATTGAAAAAAAGGGAAAAGAAGGGAAAATTCTTTCTGATATTAGAAAAATTTATCGTCCTGCAGATGGAGAAGGAATTCATCCACGAGAAGCATCACGTCATCATATTGAGAATAGCTCTTTGGTATTATCTCAATGTCTCAAAGAGGCACATGCTACTATTACTGATTTAGATATTATTTCATATGCTGCAGGTCCTGGATTAGGTCCATGTTTACGTGTTGGTGCAGTTATTGCAAGATCATTGTCATCATTTTATAAAATACCTATATATCCTGTGAATCATGCAATCGGTCATATTGAATTAGGAAAATTACTAACTGGTGCAATTAACCCTTTAGTACTTTTGGTATCTGGAGGACATACTATGTTACTGGCATTTCTTAATAAACAATGGAGAGTTTTTGGTGAAACCTTGGATATCACATTGGGTCAACTTCTTGATCAGTTTGGTCGATCAATTGGATTTGCATCACCATGTGGAAAAAATATAGAAGAACTAGCCTCCACATCACTAAATTACGTTCAACTACCATATTCTGTCAAAGGAAATGATGTTTCTTTTTCAGGCTTGTTATCTGCAACAAAATCTGTAGCAAAAAAAAGTAAAGTTGATGCATGCTATTCCATTCAAGAAACTGCTTTTGCCATGATTAGTGAAACAGTAGAGCGGGCATTATCATTTACAGGTAAAAAAGAATTGATGATTGTAGGTGGTGTTGCAGCTAACAAAAGATTATCTGAAATGCTTAAAGATGTATGTAAAAGGCATAAATCCAAATTTTTCGTGGTTCCATTACATTATGCTGGTGATTGTGGTAGCCAAATATGTTGGACTGGACTTTTGGAATCTCAAGTTAAAGAAGGTACTTTACTAAAAGATACTTTTGTTACACAATCCTGGAGATTAGATTCAGTTAAAGTTGACTATTGATTTTTGTACTCAGTAACTGCCCTGTCAATATTTTTGAGCCAATCTTTTGTATTGAAAACTCCAAACTTGAAAGTTTTTTCACCTTTATCTGTTTTTACAGCAAAACAAACTTTTTTTATAAATAATCCTTCTTTCCATGTTTTTGTAACCTTGTCTAGGGAAAATTCCATTATTGTTTCTCCAAAATTCTTTGAAAAATCCATAATTCTTGCATTGGTTTTGTCAAATGCTAATCTCTTATTTGTTAATGTGAGAATACCTGCACCTAAATTATCCTCACTACAATCTTCTTGTTTTATTCTTTTTTCCCCTTCCTCCATGATTAATTTTTATTGAATTCTTTTGGATATAATGTTAATGAAATTGTTGAAGAAAGGCGCAGAAGCTGATATTTATGAAACTACATGGCAAAATTCTAAAGCAATTCTTAAAATCAGAAAAACAAAAATTTATCGTAACCCTATACTTGATTCAAAAATACGTAAACAAAGAACAATAAAGGAATCTCAAATGCTATCTTTTGTAAAATCATTTGGAATCCCGACACCCCTTGTGTATTTTGTAAACTTGAAAAACTCCTCGATTATAATGCAAAAAATTCCTGGTAAACCTGTTCATGATTTAGATGAATTCAAAATTATCGAATTATTAAAAACTATTGGAAAATTGGTTGGTACAATGCATAAAAATGGTATTATGCATGGTGATTTGACCACATCTAATTTTATTTTATTTCAAAACACTGTTTTTGTTATTGATTTTGGTCTGTCTCAAAACACAATAAAATCTGAAGATCATGCAGTTGATTTGAGATTAATTAAAGAAATTCTAAATAGTGCTCATGCTCAAATCATGAAACAATCTTGGAAAAATTTCTTACTAGGATACAAGTCCGTAGTTGGTAATGAATATTTTACAAAAATTACTAAACTAGTTTCAGAGATAGAGAGTCGTGGTAGATATGCAGAAGTCGTTTGATATTTTTTTTGCATCCTCAAATAATCATAAATTTCTAGAAGCAAAAAACATTCTAGATACTTTTGGAATAAAACTTCGTTTCTTCAAATTGAATTTGGAAGAGATTCAGTCTAACTCTCTTAAGGAGATTGCGTTGAAAAAAGCAAGAAATGCTTATTCTAAATGTAGAAAACCAATAATTGTAGAAGATGATGGTCTGTTTATTGATTCACTTGGAGGTTTTCCGGGTCCTTATTCATCGTATGCTTTCAAAACTATTGGAAACAAAGGAATTCTTAATCTGTTAAAAAATAATAGAAAAGCAAAATTTATTTCAATTATAGCTTATTGTGATAAAACAATAATAAAATATTTTGATGCAAAACTTGATGGTAAAATATCAAGGTATCAACAAGGACAAGGTTGGGGATATGATCCAATCTTTGTTCCAAAAAATTTACAAAAAACTTTTGCTGAAATAAATAACAAAAATGAATTTTCTCATAGATATAAAGCATTAAAAAAATTTTCTAATTGGTATTTACATAAGTTGAAATCCAACGATCAATAAATCGCTCGTTATTTTGTAAAATTGAAATTCTTGAAACAATACTTTCATCCATTATTGAAAATATTTTACTCTGTTCTGCAACTTGCTCACTAAATTTTTTTATTTCTTCCATTTCCAACATATTTGAATGCTCTAATCTATTAGTTGAACGTCCAATATGCATGTATGATTTAATTTCAATAAAATGTGGACTTGCCTTTCTAAACATCTCTGCAAACGCTGGAATCTTTTCTTTCTGGTCATTATAATTTCTAATCAAAGTAATTCTTAGAACTGTTCTTGTGTTCAAATTCTTTAGCATATCAAGTGTTCTGTTCCATCTTTCCCATGAATCATCATATTTTGGCTTGTTTATTCTCATAAACGACTCATAATCTGCTGCATTTGTTGACAAATACAATTGTGTTGGTAAAGCATCTTCTTCTTGTAATCTTTGAATCATATCTGGCTCTTGTCCGTTAGTTACAAGAAAAATTGATTTTGTTGACTCTAAAGACTTCAGATATTTGATAAGTTCTGGGAGTTTAGGATACATTGTAGGTTCACCCGAAAGTGAAATTGCATAGTGACTTGGCAATAATGATTCATCTAATCTCTGTTTATCATTTCTTGAATCTCCATAGTATCCATTAATCAATTTTTTTCTTTCAACCATCAATTTTGTTAAAATGTCTTTAGGTTCTGCAACATGCTCTGGTTCCATTTTTAATGAATCATAGAATTCCATTGGTCTCCAACAATACACACAGCGATTTTCACAATGCATTCCTGCTGGAGAAAACTCCATACATCGATGAGTTGAAATTCCATAAAATTTGTGTTTGTAGCAACTTCCTTCATGTTTGAATGATTTTTTTGTCCAGTGACAAAGTTCTACTGTTGAATGATCTGCCACTCCATATTTTGCTTTTTTTAATTGCTTTGATATTGCTGGCCTGATCTGGATTAAGCGATCTTCTTCTTCTTCAATTGTTTCCCCTGAGCAACTCATGAGTTTAAATCTCGTTTTACTTTACTTAAATTGATCGAGATATCTGTCTGACTTGGAATCTCGTGAAATTCTTAGCCTTTTTTAGAGTGAGGTTTAATAACTGGATCCTCGAGGTGTTTTTAGGCATTGACAAAAACACGTTCGTTATCCTTCCTATTGTTGCTTGTAACTACCTTAACTAGTGTACCCATTAATTCAGTTTTTGCTGTTGATGACTTGGATAATGATGGTGTTGATGATTCTATAGATGCATGTCCTAATTTACAGGAAGACTATGAAAGTACTATAGATGGTTGTCCATCAAATTTTATTCCATGGTATGATGAAGACTATGATGGCATAGAGGATCATATTGATCAATGCCCAAATCTTAAAGAACATTACAACAGATTCCAAGATGAAGATGGCTGTCCTGATACACTTCCAGGAACTGGATCTGGAGGAGCACCAGATTCTGATGGTGATGGATTTATTGATCTAGTTGATAATTGTCCAAATCAACCGGAAACTTTCAACGGTATTTTAGATAATGACGGTTGTCCTGATTCATATGGCTCTGGAGATCGTGATTTAGATGGAATTCCAGATTCTGTAGATGCATGTCCACTAAGTGCTGAAACTTACAACAGATTCCAAGATGAAGACGGTTGTCCAGATACTGTTACTGATTCTGCTTTTATTGATACTGACAATGATGGTATTCAAGATAAATTTGATTTATGTCCAAAGGAACCTGAAGTGTATAATGGATATAGAGACACTGACGGTTGTCCTGACGTTGCATTAGCTACTTCATTTAGTGATAAAGATGGTGATGGTATTGCAGATAAATTTGATATCTGCCCAAATCAACCAGAAACTTTCAATAGATTTGCAGATTATGACGGTTGTCCAGATTCAGTGCCTTCATCTATTGGAACATTAAATGATGCAGATGGTGATAGAATAATGGATGTAGATGATGTATGTCCGTTAGATCCTGAAAGATATAATGGCTTCCAAGACGATGACGGTTGTCCAGATATTCCTCCTTATACTAGTGATGTTGATTCAGATCTTGATGGAATTCCTAATAGTGTTGATCAATGTCCTCAAGTAAAAGAAACTTACAACAAATTCCAAGACGATGACGGTTGCCCTGACTTTGTTACATCTAATAAAGGAATTCCCGATACTGATGGTGATGGAATAAATGACTTTTCAGATTTATGTCCAAATCAACCTGAAACTTTCAACGGTGTATTTGATAGAGACGGTTGCCCTGATACTGTTTCTACATCTGATAGAGATCAAGATGGAATTCCAGATGTATTAGATGCATGTCCGACTGCTAAAGAAACTTACAATGCTTACCAAGACGATGACGGTTGCCCTGATACTGTATCTGCACTATCAAACTCAGATTTTGACGGTGATGGAATTATTGATTTGAATGATAAATGTCCGCTTGAATCAGAGACTGTAAATGGTTATCTTGATCAAGATGGTTGTCCTGATGAAGACGTGCTGGATTCAGATGGTGATGGTATACGTGATTCACTAGATCAGTGTCCTTCATCTGCTGAAACTTGGAATCGTTACCAAGATTATGACGGTTGTCCAGATAACCCATCAGAACCTGATTCTGACTTTGACGGTATTTTAGATTCACTAGATCAATGTCCTCTTACAAGAGAACGCTACAACGGTTACCAAGATGATGACGGTTGTCCTGATTATCCTGATTTAAAAAGTGGTAGAGATTCCGACTTTGATGGAGTTGAAGATGATTCTGACAAATGTCCTTTAATCCCTGAAACTTATAATAAATTCCAAGATGATGATGGCTGTCCTGATACACTTCCAGGAACTGGACCTGGAGGAGCACCAGATTCTGACGGTGATGGAATTAATGATTATAAAGATCATTGCCCAAACCAACCTGAAACTTTTAATGGAATTCTTGATTTAGATGGATGTCCAGATAATTATATTTTAAAAACTGATAGAGATCAAGATGGAATTCCAGATGCAATAGATGCATGTCCAACTGCTAAAGAAACATGGAATAAATTCCAAGATGATGACGGCTGTCCAGATATTATTTCCAAATCATTTGTCGTTGATTCAGATAATGATGGAATATTGAATATCCATGATACATGCATACTGGAACTTGAAACTTATAATTTCTTCCAAGATGATGACGGCTGCCCAGATGTTAATAACATACAACCTGATTCTGACGGTGATGGTATTCCAGATGTAATCGATATGTGTCCCACACAAAATGAAACATGGAACAAATATTTTGACACTGATGGCTGTCCAGATACTTTACCAGTTGGAAATGTCATAATTGATAGTGATGGTGATGGAATAAACGATAATGTTGATTTGTGTATAAATGAAAAAGAAACCTGGAACAAGTATCTTGATAATGACGGCTGTCCAGACATTGCACCTGAGCAGTCAAGATACAAGCATGATGCTGATTTGGATGGTATTATCAATCAAAATGATCTCTGTCCATTTGATCCTGAAGACTATGATGGAGACAGAGATACAGATGGATGTCCTGACCAATAGGTGTATCGAAGAATGAAAAAACAATATCTTTTAGGATTTTTGATTTTACTTACTACCACCATTGGAATGTTTCCAAGTGGAGTATATGCTAATGAAGCAATTGATTCTGACGGTGATGGAGTTCCAAATAACCTCGATTACTGTCCTCATCTTCTAGAAGACTATGATCCACAATATGGAAATAACATTGATGGTTGTCCAGCAGACTTTGTACCATGGTATGATGCTGATTATGATGGCATTCAAGACCACATTGATAATTGTCCAACTGTAAAAGAGACATACAACAGATTCCAAGATGAAGATGG
>JAOTWS010000015.1 GCA_029862745.1 Nitrosopumilus sp.
TTGTTGTGGTGGAGCCACTTGTTGTGGTGGAGCCACTTGTTGTGGTGGAGCCACTTGTTGTGGTGGAGCCACTTGTTGTGGTTCTAATGGTTTTGCACTTCCAACTTCACTATCTTCATCTTGTTTTTTAAATTCCCTATATTCTGCAATTGAAGAATCACATGAATTACAAATGTATTGTCCTTTTTCTGCAAGAATTAAATTTTCTGCAACCTCTTCATTTGGATTCTCAAAGACTATTTTTGGAGGACCTTCGAATTCTTTTTCACATGTATTGCAAAAATGTTTAGTAATTTTTTGAGAATCTAATCTTCCTATAGGCGCTAAAAACAGATCAGGTCCTCCTAAATTCCCTTTCATCTGTTGTTCATCAGTAACAGTGGCCATAACATAGCCACCTGAACCTCTTAATTTTTTTAGTCTAAGCTCTGAACTCATAATTGAGTTTTATCAAAACGTCATTTAAGTATATATCAAAATTTATTATCCAACAAAAAATACGGTGCTAATTCTGGTGAACATTTTTAGGTGCGGTCAACAAAACAACGTTACAATGGGTATTACACAGATTTCAGATGCAAAGTCGTGGGAAACAAATGTGATAAATTCAAACATCCCTGTATTTGTAGACTTTTGGGCCGAATGGTGTGGTCCATGTAGAATGGTAGGTCCAGTTGTCGAAGAATTAGCAAATGACTATGATGGCAAAGTTAAATTTGTCAAGGTTAATGTTGATGAAGCCAATGAATTGGCATCAAAATACAACGTCTTTAGTATTCCAACCTTAATTCTTCTTAACAAAGGAGAAATAGTTAGTCAGCAAGTGGGTGCTGCTTCTAAAGAGTCATACAAAAATATGATTGATAGAGCACTTGCATAAATTCTAAACACATTTTCCTTATTTTTTGATCCTAAAGTAATTAATATTACAAAAATGGAGACTGATTATGTCATTTGGTGAAGTAGATACCCTCAACATGTTGTTTGATAAGCTTTCTAGCTTGTTTGATGAATCTCAAGGATACTATGAATCATTCTTGGATACTAACAACATGTACAAAAAAGGCCTTCTTAGTGACAAAGAATTCTTCCAAAAATTAGGTGATTATACTGTAGCCTACTCTGCATTAGAATTTCTAGCAATCAAAGTAATATTTGAAATGAAAAAATCATTAGGAACCGGTTCTGGAACTACACAGTCTCCTGGCTTAATGCCTGGAATGGGGAATCCTGGAATGATGGCTGGTGGCATGGGAGCGCCACCAAGAGCAGGTACTGCACAAAATCCTGTAGGTGGAGGACCTCCAGGAATTGTTTCTGCTAAAGAAGCATTTGGAGACGTTGGAACTTTACCATCGCCTGATCCATCTTTAATGCCTAGACAAACTGCTCAACAAAGTGGAAATGGATGCTCGTCGTGTGGTGCTGCTTTAAGACCTAATGCAAAGTTTTGTACAAAGTGTGGCGCTAAAGCATAATCTAGTAAATAAAAAATATTTCTCTTAATCTTGTGTTGTACCACATTCAGGACAGAATTTTGCTGTTGCTGAAAGACTTGTACCGCATTCAGAACAAAAATTACCATCTGTTCTTTGCTCATTGTATGCATTTCCAACTACTGCAGAACTTCTAACCGCACCAGATGGTTCGTATTTGTCATCGTCAATTAACACAGGTTGAAAGTCCTGCTCTGTTAGGTATGTCATCATTCTTGGAATTCCTTCTCCCTTATTTTTTGGATCTGGAACTGAATCTCCTAACCAAAATGCAAATCTCATAAGAGTTAATTCTGGAGTAGAAAATGCTAACGTATGTTTTGACATATAATCTTGTGCGGCTTTTTTACCATCAAAAACTTCCATGTTTGATGTATTTTTTATTTATGTATAATAGTTTCTGGGGTTTCTTAGATATCATTCACGATAAATCAGAAACATCCTCCATTATGTAGGCCATTATAGGCCAAAATTTGATAATATAGTTTCATTTTTCATATTGTTGTAATGTGATGATATTTATTTTTGATGGATTATAAGAAGTGGTTATTTCCCACTGGTTCTTGATGATCTATTACATTCTACAATATGTAAAATCTTGATAATTTCTAGATGACCAAGAAATACACGTTTCTTTAATATGAGAGATCTGTGATTCGAAGTATGGATAAAACAGATAAATTTTTAATTACATCTAATGTCTCAAAATCCAGATTATCTTATCCAAAAATAATAGGAATTATACTGCTGGGGATTTTGTTGTTGGGTGTAAGTATTCTTGTCCTTAACGAAAAACTCCCAGTAATTTGTCCATTAACACAAGATTTGATAAATAATGATCTTTCTAAAAGAAATTATGCTGGATGTAGTATAGTGTTTGCTACTATTGATAGAGTGAATTTGGCTGAAACAAATCTGTCTAATGCTAATCTTACTGGAACTTATATTGTAAGCTCTGATCTTCGTAAGATTGATTTGTCATATTCTATTCTAAATGGAGTAACAATTACAAATTCGTTTCTTGGAGATGCAAATATGACTAAAATTCTTCTTGCAGGCGCTCATTTAGGAGGTGTGACTCTTACTAAATCTGAAATTAGTGAAGGAGATCTAAGGGGTATAGATCTAACCGGAGGAGACTTATCTTACACCGATCTTTCTGGCGCCGATATGCGTGGAGCAGATTTGAGAGGTGCAAATCTCACGGAATCTAATCTGTCAAACACTGATTTGACAGGATCTAATATCTCAGGAGGACACATGTTGAACTCTAATCTTAATAATGCTGATCTTAGAGATGTAAATTTTTCAGGTGCGAATCTATCTTATACCGATCTTTCTGGCGCCGATATGCGTGGAGCAGATTTGAGAGGTGCAAATCTCACGGAATCTAATCTGTCAAACACTAATCTTACTGGTGTGGATTTTTCAGGTGCGAACCTATCCAATGTTAATCTTAATAATACTGATCTTACAGGTGCAATATTATATTGTTTAAATCATGAAATGTGCAAATAATCTTTTAGTTGCATATCTGCTTTGGTGATTTTTTAGACATCTCTGAGTGCATTAGTTGGAGATTACCAATTGGTTGGATTGAAGTGATAAATTATTTTTTGATAATTATGTAATGCTAATCAATTATCATAAAATGAAATTAATTTTGACATCATAATTAGTAGATTTTTGGAAAAATGGACCGGGAGGGAATTGAACCCTCGACATCCTCGTTGCGAACGAGGCATTATACCACTAAACCACCGGCCCTCAAACACCTCTCTAAGTTACGCTTTTATTCATTTTCTCTATTTATGATGAAAACCAGAATAAATCATCAATCAAAAATACCATGACTAATAATCAAAATCTTATCTTAACGCATAATATACTGCAAAGCATAAAATTCTTTAGATGATATATGATACTATAATTACTGATTCACATGTCGTTCTCCCACGAGGAATAGTTGATAAAAACATCCTAATTTGTGAGGGAAAAATTGTTGGATTAACAAATGATACTCCTTCATGTGATCATAAAATTAATGGTAATGGATTAGTTTGCATCCCTGGCCCAATCGACACCCATGTTCACTATGGTGTTTATTCACCCATTAACGAAGCCGCAAAAACTGAGTCTCATGCTGCAGCTATAGGAGGAATAACTACCATGATGAGAATGCTCAGACTAAAAGACTCTTTTTCTAGCTCATTGCAAGCTCAACTTGATGCAGCATCAAAAAATCATTATGTTGATTATGCAATTCATGCTTCTATTTTCAATACACAACATATTAACGAGATGAATTACTGTGTTGCAAAAGGAATAACATCGTTTAAAATTTACATGAATCTTGGTGGTGAAGTTGGACATGTTTACATGGATATGCCTCCAAACTCTTCAAATCTTGTTGCAGCTCATGTAAATATCACTGATGACATAGTTAAGCAAACAGTAAAAGCTGCCGCTTCACTTGGTTGTCCTGTTTTGGTTCATGCAGAAGACTATGAATCATGTGGGTGTGGAATTAAAACTGCAAAAGAAAAAAATAAGGATGGATTGTCATCTTGGTCTGAAAGTCGTTCCCCTGAATTTGAGGCAAAAGCAATTAAAACTGTTTCAAAGTTTGGAAGATATTACAATTGTGTAATTTACTTTGTTCATATTGGCTCAGAGCGTGCATTGTTGCAAATTGAGGAGGAGAAAAAACTTGGAACAAAAATTTTTGTAGAAACATGTCCTCATTATCTAACACTATCTTATGAAAAGCAAAAAGGATATCTTGCTAAGGTCATGCCTCCGATAAGAACAGAAAATGATCGTAAGGCAATCTGGTCTGCTTTATCTAAGAATCTTATTGATACAATAGGCACAGATCATGTGGCAAATCAACTTAAACTCAAGCTAAGTGGAAATGATGTATGGAGTGCATTAGCTGGATTTCCTGGAATTGGAACAGTACTTCCAATATTGCTTAATGATGGGATTAATCAAAATAAGATTTCACTTGAACAGTTAGTTAGATTTACTAGCAAAAATGCGGCTCAAATTTTTGGAATGTATCCACAAAAAGGAACACTAGAAAAACATTCTGATGCAGACATTACTATGATAGATTTGAAAAAAGAAAAACAAGTAACTTCTGATCTATTTGGAGGCTTTTCTGATTATATTGTGTATGAAGGAAGAAATCTAAAAGGGTGGCCTGTAAAAACAATTGTAAGAGGAGAGATAGTAGCAGAAGACTTTGAAGTTATTGGAAAGCTTGGTTATGGTAAACTAGTTGAGCGAACAATTAATTCTTAATCAAGATAAATTATTTTTTTAAACACAAGTAGATTTGATTTTTTGCGATTATTTTTTTTATGATTATGTAGGTAACTATGACACATCTATTATGAGTAAACACTCTAACGCTTAACGCAATAATAGATGATGAAGATTTACGTCAACCAATGATTGATTTGATGCTAAACATCAAGATTTTATGAATGCTATTAAACATATCAATCCTGAAATAGAATACTAGTATTTAATATCTAAAATAAATGGCAATTTTTCCTCTAGTAAAGTTAAAAGAAAAAGTAATTGTTTTCTATTTTAGATATTAAATAAATTTTATTGCGCAATAACCTACAACTGATTGTGTATTGCCTGATATATCACCACTTGTTGCATAACTGAGTAGTTCTCCTTTTGTTGCCCCCAGATTTTTACATGCAATCATTACTGATGCAATTGCACCATAACCACATGCAGTAACTCTTTTCTCTCTTAACACTTGATAGAATCTATCCACATCCATTTCTAATATTGGCTCTATCAATGCTTTGTCTTGCTGATGGGCAAAGGAATTTTCTTCATAATGAGTAAAATCAGACGACGCAATAATAATTGTATTTTTCCTTTTTGCAATTTCAGATACTGCATTTCCAACATCTATCGCAATATTCATATGTTGAGCTCGTAAAATTATTGGAATAATTTGAAAATTACTAGAAAGTATTTTCTGTAGCATTGGGATTTGTACTTCTAAACTATGATCTTGGGAATGAGAATACTCATCAATTTTTATAAATTTTGATATTTTTGAAACTTGTTTTGCTAACTCTGAATCCACTTGAACCATTCCCAATGGAGTCTTCCACTGTGCATCAACCATTGTAGCTACATCTTTCCCGATGCCAAAATGATTTGGTCCAATAATAATTACGATCTCTGGATTCTGAGATGAAATTGATTTGTACGAGTAACATGCAGTTGGACCTGAATAGACATATCCTGCATGGGGACAAATTATTCCAAATATTCTCTCATCTGATAATATGGATTTACTGCCAGGTCCATATTTGTGATCCATGCAATTCTTTATCATATTTTCCAAATCTTCCTTTCTTCCAGGATAAAACTGACCTGCAACAACTGGTTCTCTGATCATCGATTTGTTTTACACATTATTTTATAAAAAATCATCAGATGATTCTCTGATAATATTTCCGTTTGGTGACTCTTCTTTAAAAATTACCCCTTGAAATTTTGATATTTTAGTATCGCCGTCTTTCCAGGCATTTTTTACTAGTCCTGCTTTTTGACATGCATATTCAAGAAATTCTTTAGTATTCCAGCCATATTCTGTTGGAACTTGAGGTAATAATAAACCTAATTTGTTTTCATTTTCTACAATTAATCCATCTCTGCCAACTTTGATTTCTTTGAGATATTCTGAAGATTTCTCAACTTTAATTTCAACAGGTGGAGTTAGAACCGTAACCTCAAAAATAATCTTGTCAAGTTCATCAGCTGTAACAGGGTTAAATCTTGTATCATGAGTTGCAGCTGATATTGCAGCATCAATTAACCCCTCTGATAATTTTTTTATAGGAAGAGGATAACCAATACATCCTCTTAATGAACCCTGTTTGTTTAATGTTACAAAAACTCCTGAAGTGAAATTAAATTTTGAATTAAATATCTCTTCACTAATTTTTGAGTTATTTTCTAAAAGTTCAGTTACAGCTTTCCTTGCTATCTTTACAAGTTCTACTCCATCAGAATAA
Source organism: Nitrosopumilus sp. (assembly GCA_029862745.1). Lineage (NCBI taxonomy): Archaea > Thermoproteati > Nitrososphaerota > Nitrososphaeria > Nitrosopumilales > Nitrosopumilaceae > Nitrosopumilus > Candidatus Nitrosopumilus sp. The sequence continues at coordinate 6,554 of JAOTWS010000015.1, forward strand.
GAAAATTCTTTGTTCATATTGGTTAAATATGTAAAAACACAATAAAAAACATTGACTACACTTGGCAAAGAAGCAGAATTATATGAAAAACTTTCAAATGACAAGGTAAAGTGTACAGCTTGTGCACGTTATTGCGAGATTGGCAAAGACCAAATCGGTTTGTGTGGAATTCGAGGGAATGAAGATGGTAAACTTCAACTGTATGCATATGGAAAAGTAATTTCAGGACATGTTGATCCAATTGAGAAAAAACCATTGATTCATTATTACCCTGGTAGCAAAGTCTACTCCATTGCAACCACTGGATGTAATTGGCTCTGTAGATATTGTCAAAATTCTGATATTAGTCAAAGACGGAAAGTAGAAGGAATTGACATGACTCCTGATGATGTTGCAAATACTGCACTAAAATATGGAGCACATGGAATTGCATATACCTATAATGAGCCATCTATTTTTATTGAATTTGCACGTGATTGTGGAATTGCTGCAAGAAAAAAAGGATTATTCAATGTTTTTGTCTCAAATGGATATGATACTCCTGAATCAGTTTCAATGATGAATGAGTTCCTTGATGGTATTACCATTGATTTTAAAGGAAATGCAGAAAAAGAATTTACTAGGAAATTCATTGGAATTCCTGATCCTCAACCGATCTTTGATACATTATTGGAAATTCGTGATAAAACAAAAATTCATGTAGAAATTACTGACTTGATTGTTCCCAAAATTGGGGATGATTTAGAGCATGCAAGGAGATTGTCAAAATTTGTTTATGATGAATTCGGGCCTGAAATGCCAATTCATTTTTTGAGATTTCATCCTGATTACAAAATGATGGAATATCCTAACACTCCAGTAGAAACTTTGGAAAAGCATTATCAGGTTGCAAAACATGTGGGTTTGAAGTATGTCTATTTGGGAAACGTACCTGGTCATAAATGGGAGCACACATACTGCGCTGAATGTAAAAAAATAGTCGTAAATCGTTATGGATTTAGTATTAGAGAATGGCATCTAGATAAAAAAAATTGCTGTAATTTTTGTGGAAATCATATTCCTATAGAAGGAAAATTACAAGAAGGCTATAGGCAAGATCGTTTTCAGTTTGTGTCTTAATTAATTCAAATTCTGGAAGTTTTTAAATCTGATAATGTTGTAAATAATATGTGAAATCTCAATCCTGTAGAAATTGTGGTAAAGAATTATACCAAAATCAAAGAATATACCCACAATGTGGACGAGATAGAGGAGAAGAAGACCCAGAATAATTTTAAATGTAAAAATACCTTGTTCTAGATTATCTCAAATTTACCATTTTCTTTGGCTTTGTAAATCACATCTGGTTTTCTAAGAAATATTCCTGACTCTAAAACTCCTGCTATTTGTTTAATTTTTTGAGTGAGTATTTTGGCATTTTTTATTGTGCCAAAATCACAATCCAAAACAATGTTCCCATTTTCTGTAAAAAATGGATAACCTCTATCAAGAGTCCGCAAATTTGCACTGCCTCCTAGTTTATTTATAGAATTGATAACTGAATTTCTTGCAAGTGGATGTATCTCTACTGGAACTTTAATCGTGAAATCTTTTACAAATTTTGTTTCATCTGCCATTACTACTACCTTCTTTGCAAGACTAAACAAAATATTCTCACGTAATAATGCACCACCACCACCTTTGATCACATATTTTTGCGAATTAATTTGATCTGCACCATCGAAAACCACATCAATGTAATCTACTTGATCAGCTTCCACTAATACTATCCCGCCTTTCTCTGCAATCAATTTGATTTGTAATGATGTAGGTACTCCTTTGATATCGTAGTTTTTTAATTTGATTAAATTTGCAAGTGACTTTACAAGTGCAGTAGCTGCTCTGCCACTTCCTAATCCAACAACATAACCATTTTTAACAAATTTTAATGCATCATTTGATAATGCCATAATGGCATCATCATATGTCAATTATTCTACCTCTGCCTGATCAAGCTTTGATAAAACTTTCATAATGTCTCCTTTGATCTTATCTAAATCATCGGTATCATCATCAAAGTCATCATCTAATGTAGTTGGTTTTGGTTGTTCTGGTTCTGGAAGTGCCTTATGTTCATTGATCTTTGCTACCTCTTTGTTAATGTCTGGTTTAGTTTCAAGTGTTATCTCTGGTTTTGATGATACTGATTGTATGATCTCAATTTTATCCTCAACTTTTGGTTTTGGCTTAATTGTTTCTTGAACTATCTTATCTTTTGGTTTGACTAATTCTGTCTGAATAATTCTTGGATGTGGTACTGATTTTATTTCTTCTTTTTCAAATAATGTGGATTTTGGTTCCTTTTTTGAAATATTTGTCAGTGTAGTTAATTCAAATGATTGTCTTGGTTTAGTTGGAGGAATTTCGATTGGCTCCATGTTTGTATTTGTTTTTTCAAAGTTAAATGAATCCTTGAATGATTTCACCACATTTTGTTTTGATTCTTGTCTTTTGATTTCTGGTTCTTTCATATCCTGCTTTTGATTGTTTGATGTCATCATCTTTGATGATATTTCGTACAATCTGTCATCCAACTTTGATAATTTTTGATCCATCAAAGTAATCAAACCATCACCCACTGGACCCAAGTCTGGATGCATACTGACTTGTTCGAGTTTTTCTAATTTAGCTAAAACAATTCCTAATTGATGTTGATATTTTAATTTCAGTTTGTCTTTTTGACTTTTAGAGAATCCTGAATCTGATTGATATAGTCTTGAAATTGTTTTAGTTAGAATATCTTTTTCAATTTTAAGAGCACTGATCTGACTTTTAATGTGTGAACTTGCTCCTAATCTAAGTAACTGATTTTTATTTCTAGGTATTTTTCTTACAGCTGCTGCTGTAGCAACGCCTGCTAATGAACTAAGAATAAGAACAATTTCTTGCATCTATGTATACCATTTAATCCAGGAATACTTTCTGCGTTTGGCCTCTGGGAATCCACAACTTGCACATTGATGATGACGCTTGTGAAGTGAGTTTTTACCACATCTTCTACATCTAATGTGAACCTTCTTCTTTGTAAAACCACCCATAGAAGTTGTACCTTTAGTCATTGCAAATCACCTAATGTTGTGCAGGTGGGGGAGATATCATAACAACATTGTCTCCTCTAACTACAATGGTTCCGAGACTTTTAGAATCGCCTTCAGCGGGAATTTCCTCTGAAGAATCGAGTAGCAGGTTCATGTGTTGGTCAAAACCAAGAAGAGTACCTCTAATAGTTTTACTTCCTTTGAGCTTAATCAAAACAACTTGATCAATACTCTCATCCAATACTTTTACTGCCATATCAACGGACATCTATTTCACTTATTGACTTGGATATCTAGGGATTATATTAAATTTCCATTGGTAAAACTATGAGATACGTTCAGTAAGGCAAGTTTGACACTTTTTTGATAGATTTCTAACGATATCAGCTAAAATCCGCTGTCCATCTTTCTTAGTAGCATTTGTAGGATCGCCCCAAATTCCATTTTTGGTTGCTTTTGGAAATGATTTGTTAGCTAATTTTCCGATTTTCTTGAGTTCTTGTTTTGACATTTTATCTGTGATTAGTCCTTTTTCAGCTGATTTCATTTTAACGCTTTTTGAGATTGCAAGCATTAATGATGTCTCTACAAATCCTGCGTGATCAAACTCTCTTCCCATAAAATGCCAATAGGATAATGGGAATACTTTGATCTTGTTTTTTAATATTTTCTTTAGTTTTAAATCCAAATTCTTTATTGAGTTCTGATTTCCGTGATGACCGTTAAGTATGAACACTATTTTGATATTATTTGCTAAAAGTGATGCACACAAATCAATTAGAACGGCACGTAATGTTGATTCTTTTATACTCAAATTAAAAAATGGTGAATGTTCAAATGAAACTCCGTAATTAAGAGTTGGTAGCAAAAGATATCCATTTTTTTCAGATATTCTTTTTGATACTTCTGTTATAATATCTGAATCTGTTGATATGGGTAAATGTGGTCCATGCTGCTCAATTGAACCTACAGGAATCACTGCTATTTGTTTTTGACTAGTTATTGAGTTTCTAAGATTAGGATCAAACTGAGTTTTAATTTCTACCATTTAATTCACTTATTTTATGTGAACCTTTCTCCAACGTACTTCTAGTTTATTTTCTAGATGCATCTTCATTGCTTTGAGCAATGTGTCTGCTTCCAATTTCTGTCCCTTTATCTTTATTTTTTCTAACGTGTCATTTGGATCTACTTTAAAAGAATCTTGGAATATGATAGGTCCCTGATCCAAATTTTCTGTAACATAGTGAGATGTAACACCAACAATTTTTGTACCTCTTTCATAAGCTTGTGCATATGCCATAGCTCCTGGAAATGCTGGTAATAATGATGGATGAATATTGATTATTCGATTTGGATATCTCCAAACAAAATTTGGACTGAGGATTCGCATGTATCTTGCAAGTGAAATCAAATCAATATCATATTTTTTACATATCTGAATAATTTTCTCCTCTGCTTTTTCTTGATTTTTTTCCTCTATTACAATAAATGGAATTTTTGCTTTTTTTGCTAGTGGTTCTAGTGTTTTTTCAGTACCAATTATTACTGATATTTCCCCCTTTAGTGACTTTGAATTGGCAATAATTGTTTGAAGACAGAGTGGTTCTTTTGTTACCAGTATTGCAATATTTTTTTGTGAATTTGTTTCGTGATGTGTACTAACATTCATTTTTTCTTTTCTAGCTAAGTTCTGAATCTCAATATCGAATTTTTTTAAATCAATTGATTTTAAAAAAGACACTTCTAGATACATTCCAAAAAGACTTTTGATTACATTCTGATTGACTTTTTCTATATTTCCACCTTTTGAAAATACAAAATTTGTAAATGCAGCTACAATCCCTTCTTTATCTTTACCAACCACTGTAATTCCGACTACTGTCTTTTTCATGACTTTATGCTCACAATTTTCTCATTATTAATCATTCACAGAAATTGAAATGGTGCGGGAGGTGGGATTTGAACCCACGAACTCCTGAGAGATAGGGTCCTAAGCCCTACGCCTTTGACCAGGCTGGGCGACTCCCGCAATGTACATGTCATTAGACACAAAGTTAACTGTTACGAGGCAACCGTTAAAGAACCAAAAGTAGTCTAGCTAATCTTATTTTAAAAATTAAACAATCTGATATTTTAGATTTGAGGATATTTTATTATTTTTAGTATAATACTTGAAATTATTCATATGTTTTTTTGTATATTAATTGGTATAAAGTTGAATCAACCAACTGTTTCTTTAAGTTGAATGTGTTAATTCATCAAAGGAGTAACTACGTTTTTTAATATTTCAAGAAAATTATCGCTAATTCTTTATCTAGATTTTTTTTAATTTAAAAAGAATAAACAAATTACAATACTAGACAAACTTGTATTTCTCTGTGTTTTTAGTTGATTTTACTTGTTAGTTAAAATTAAATATTTTTTTTGAATTTTCTATCATTACATTTATTCATCACTGATGTTTGTTTAAATCATATAATCATCTAACTCCATTAATATTGTTCAATTTAAGAAAATTCTTGTTCAGTACAAGACTTGGCTTTTTGAATTCTAGATAAAATTATCTTTCAATGTATTAAAATATGTATTGTCAATTGGAATTGTAACTAAAAGACTAATAGTTTTTTTCAAGATTGATATTTACTATGTTATTTATTTTTATAATTGTATTAATTCTATTCTAAATCCAATGTTTAGTGCTTTATCACAATGATTTTTAATCTTTGCATATTTAATTTTTTTATTTTTATGACCTTATATCAGTTATATGAAAAATAAATTTTTGATAATAATTTAACCCATGTCTGATTATTTTGTTGTAATCTGCTCTAAATACATGAGAATTTTTTACAACTCCCCTCCCATGTTTGATTCTTTCATCTCTATATTCATGTAATGCATTTGTTGTTGTAAGAATGCTTTTTCTCCACACTTCACGTATTTTTAATTACTTGTATCGTATTTCTTAAGAAATATTTTATAAAGAATTTTTGTTCATATAAAAAAATTAATTTAATTACATGTAGTACGGGTTTGACCCGCCCACTTGAATCTATTAGGTTTTGACAAAAGAATGTATTTTGTTTATTGTGTTGATTCATTTCATAATATAACTCAATTAACGCTGAAAACTTATTCAGCTTGATTTTTTAGAGATCTTTGAAGAAAATATTCAGTATTTTTGAGTCTTTTTTGTATCCATTTCATTCAGAAGCAATCAATAAAATTTCTCAGATATAGATACTAAATACGAATGGAAGTAATTTAGCTATTATATTACGATAGATACACACAAATTTATCTATTTTTGTATAGTTTTATGGCTAAATTTTTTGGAACTAATGGAATTCGCGGAATCTTTGGTGAAGATTTCACTCTAGAGTTTGTTCATGATATGACCCTAGCTATAGGAACTTATTTTGATAAGGGTCCAATACTGATTGGTTTTGATGGAAGAGATTCAAGTCCAGCCATATCAAAAGTTGTAAGTTCTGCTCTTAATTCAATAGGGATTGATTGTAATATTGCAGGAATAGTTCCAACCCCTTGTCTTGAATTTGCAGTAAAGACTTTGGGATATTCTGGTGGATTCATGATCACTGCATCACACAATCCTCCTCAGTACAACGGAATAAAACCTGCTGCAAATGATGGAGTAGAAATTTCACGAGAGGATGAATTAATTATTGAAGATATTTATATAGAAAAAAAATGGCGAAAAAATTCTAAAAATTTAGGCACTACTGGAAAAGAGGATAGAGCAATTCAGACATATCTAAATGGAATTGTATCTCAAATTGATTCTAAATTAATAGAATCAAGAAATTTCAAAGTTGTTTTGGATTTAGGTAATGGTGCACAGGCAGTATCTGCACCTGACTTTTGTAAGATGGTGAATTGTAAAACATTTCTTGTAAACCAAAACATTGATGGGGCATTTCCAGGACGTGGTTCAGAACCTACACCACAAAATCTTTCAGAGCTATCACGTACTGTAATTGAAAATAATGCTGATGTAGGAATTGCATTTGATGGAGACGGTGATCGTAGTATATTCTGCGATAATAATGGAAATATTTTAACTGGAGATAAATCTGCATTATTACTTACTCAACATATTTTACAGAAAAATCCAAACTCCTTAGTTGTTACATGCTTGAACTCTGGTTCTAACATTGAAACTGTATCTGAGAAATTTAATTCTAAAGTTATTCGCACCAAAGTTGGAAGTGTTGAAGTCTCAAGAAAAATGGTTCCAACAAATGCATTAATTGGATTTGAGGAAAATGGTGGATTCATGTATGGAAAGCATAATCAAGTTAGAGATGGTTGTATGACTTTAGCATTAATGCTTGAACTTTTAGCAACTTCAAAAAAATCTCTTTCCAACGAAATTGCACTTTTACCTCCTTCCTTTACTACAAAAGATAAAGTATCGTGTTCTCCTGATAAAGTACCAAAATTAATCTCTACTTTAAAAGAGGAATACCCAAATTCTGACACTACTGATGGCATCAAGATTATTGTTGACTCTAAAAACTGGGTAATGGTTAGACCAAGTGGTACAGAACCTATTGTTAGAATTTATGCCGAAGCTGGAAGTCAAGAGAAATTAGATACTTTAATGTCAGAATTCCTCAAAAAAGTTAAAGACATTATTTCCAGATAACACTTTTAAAACCAAACGCATCGACGTATAGAATGGAGAATGAACCCAAAGGGTGACGAAATATGGGTAAAGCATATTATGTTAAATTTGAGACGCCAGAGGACCTTGTGAATCCAATCTTAGAGGCTGTTAGAGTAGCTTCCACCAGTGGTAAAGTCAAGAAAGGAACCAATGAAGCAACTAAGGCAATTGAACGTGGTACTAGTAAACTAATTGTTATCGCTGAAGATGTAGAACCACCTGAAGTAGTAGCACATCTTCCAATTCTATGTGAAGAACAAGGTGCAGCATATGCATTTGTGCCAAGTAAATCTGAATTAGGTAAATCGTTAGGTATCGATATCACTTCTGCAGCTGCAGCAATTTTGGATGCTGGTGATGCACAACATATTATAGATCAAGTTGTATCGACCATTGCTAAAATTAAAGGTGGAAAGACTGATCAATGAGCTCCACAACTGAAGAAGTAGTTCAATCTGAAATTATTCAAATTGTTGGGCGAACTGGTATTGCTGGTGAGGTAATTCAAGTTAGAGTTAAAGTTCTTACTGGTAAGGATAAAGGAAGAATTCTTACAAGAAATGTTAAAGGTTCTGTAAGATTAGGAGAGATTCTAATGCTTAGAGAAACAGAGAGAGAAGCCAAGAAAATCAAATAGGATGTGATTGAATGAGTCTTTTAGTTAAACCATGTAATTTTTGTGATAGGCCTGTAGCTAAAGGCTCAGGTACTATGCTTGCTAAAAACGATGGAACTGTATTATGGTTCTGTTCAGCAAAATGCAAAAAAAATATGCTAGACCTTAAACGTGATCCAAGAAAGCTAAAATGGACAAAAAAATATGTTAAAGGCGGAATCAAAAAGAAGTAAAATTGACTGAAAAATCGTTGTTTATTGTTAAACCAGATGCAGTATCTAGAAATCTAGTTGGAGAAGTCATATCACGATTTGAAAGAAAGGGATTCAAACTTTTAAAATTAATGATGTTTACTTTCACTCAAGAACAAGCAAAGAATTTCTATGCTGTACATAAAGACAAACCATTCTTTGGTGAACTAACATCATTTATCACATCAGGACCAGTAGTTGCAGCAATCATTGAAGGAAATAATGCAATTGCAACTACTAGAATAATGATTGGCGCAACAAAATCATTCGAAGCTGATCCTGGTTCAATTAGAGGTGACTTTGGATTGGGATTCAGTGAAAATATAATTCACGCATCAGATTCACAAGAAAGCTTTGACCATGAATCGAGGGTAGCATTTGAGTGATCTGGTTTGCAAATTCGTCAGCCTATAGTGGCAGTTCTTGGTCATGTAGACTCTGGAAAAACATCTCTTTTAGATAAAATTCGTGGTACAGGTGTTCAAGGTAGAGAAGCAGGTGGAATTACTCAACATATTGGAGCAAGCTTTCTTCCATCTGAGACAATTAAAGAAATATGTGGCCCATTATACAAAAAACTTGAACAGGCAGAAAACAAGGTACCTGGACTTTTAGTAATTGATACTCCTGGACACGAAGTTTTTACAAATCTTCGCTCAAGAGGAGGTTCAGCTGCTGACATTGCTATATTAGTAATTGATGTTAATCGAGGATTTCAACCACAAACAAATGAAAGTTTAAAAATTTTACAAAGTAGAAAAGTTCCGTTTGTTGTTGCCTTGAATAAATGTGATCAAATTTCAGGATGGCGAAAATCTGACACTAGGTTTATCTCTCAAGCAATCAAAGAACAAGATGCATCCATTCAAACTGATCTTGATCAAAAGATCTATGATGTTGTGGGGACTCTTTCAATTTTAGGATATCAATCAGAAGCATTTTACCGTGTAAAGGACTTTAAATCAGAAGTAGCCATAGTTCCAATCTCTGCCCGTTCTGGAGTTGGACTTCCAGAATTACTTAGTGTGTTAGTTGGTCTGACACAGCAATATTTGAAACAAAGACTAGCCCAAGGAGAAAAAGATCCACGTGGTATTATCTTGGAGATAAATGATGAAGTAGGGTTAGGACCTACTGCAAATATTATTCTAATTGATGGAACAATAAAAAAAGAAAATAGTATTGTTGTAGCCAAAAGAGATTCTGTTTTGGTAATTAAACCAAAGGCAATACTTTTACCAAAACCTCTTGATGAAATGCGTGATCCTCGTGACAAATTCAAACCAGTTTCATCAGTAGATGCAGCAGCTGGACTCAAAATTGCATCATCTGATCTAGAAGGTGTACTTCCTGGAAGTACACTTTATGTTGCATCAAATGACGCAGAGATTAAAAAATTTACCCGGCTAATAGAGATAGAAATGAAATCTGTATTTATTGACACTGAAACTGATGGAATAATTCTCAAATGTGATACTATTGGTTCACTTGAAGCAATTGTTGAAATGCTAAGACGTTCACAAGTCCCAATAGCAAAAGCCGACATTGGTCCTGTAAATAGAAGAGATGTTATGGAAGCAAAAGCAATCAAAGAAAAAAACAGACACCTTGGTATTATTTTATCATTTAATGTCAAGGTATTACCTGATGCAAGAGAAGAATCAGAAATTAGCCATGTCAAAATCTTTGAGGATAAAGTAATTTACAGTCTGATTGACAACTATAACTCATGGGTTGAGGAAGATACTGCAAATGAAGAAGATGCAATGTTTGCAGAACTAACACCAATTTCTAAATTTACATTTATGAAAGGAATGGTTTTTCGAAATAATAACCCAGCCGTGTTTGGAGTTCGTATAGATGTTGGCACTCTCAAACACAAAATTCCATTTATGAATATGAATGGAAGAAAGATAGGAAATATTCATCAGCTTCAACTTGATAAAAAAACCGTATCTTCTGCAAAAGCAGGAGATGAGGTAGCATGTTCTGTTAAAGATGTTACAATTGGTAGACAAATTTTTGAAGAGGAGGTATATTATACATTCCCACCATCACATGAAGCAAAAATAATTCTAAAGAAATTCATGCACAAGCTTAGCCCTGAAGAGCAAGAAGTTTTTAACGATATAGTTAGGATCCAACGTGAAAAAGAATCAATGTATGGTTACTAGCTTGAATGTTTTTTACATATCATATGTATTCCAGGTGCACCTACTGCACCCATCATCTTGTCAATTATCTGTCCAGACTTGAACATGATAAATGTGGGAATTGACTGCACAGCAAATCTCATTGATATGTTTTGATTGTTGTCTACATTGACTCTTGCAAATTTCACTTTGGGATATTTTTTTGAGAGGCTCTCAAATATTGGGTGCATAGATTTGCATGGACCACACCACTCTGCCCAGAAATCTACTAAAGTTGGATTTTCAGTAGATATGATTTGATCAAAATTTGCTTCGTTCAAATCTATAATTCCAGGCTCAATTTTTGGTTGATCCTGCTGCTTAAGCATCTCGTTTAATTTTTTCTTCATTATTTTTTCAATTTCTGGATCATCAGACAATATATTCTAAATTTTTTTCCTTCTAAAAAATCTATATTTTAGATTGCTCATCAACTGACTTTATAGGAACAGACTCAAATCTTCTTGAATTGCATATGGGACACTGATCAATGTATTTAGTAAAGCTTACAGAAGTATATGCAATACCACAATCACCACAAATTCTGAGGTTTCTGCTTAGTTTACCCATATATACAATCAACAAACATTGTGATTAAAACTTAACTTTGTAATATTACCAGAATTGCCACCAAGGCTTTGCTGCTGGTTTTGCTACTGGCTTTGATACTATTGTACATACTCCGTCAATCAATTCTGTTCCAGCCCCACAAATCCCAAATTTTTTTCCTTCTTTTGGTGTTATCTCTTTTGATTCCTCTAATCCAACTGCCTGGTAAATTGAATCATATTCAGGAAAGTTATCATCAAACCATTTCTTGTATGATGGCTCGTTGTTGTATCTGTCAACATAACTTTGTGGATCTTTTGTT
>JAOTWS010000016.1 GCA_029862745.1 Nitrosopumilus sp.
TTAAATTAAGTATTAAAAAGAAAAAAAGAAATGATTTGTCTAGATTCTTGGCATGATGCTAAGTCTTGACCTTGCAGAAACTGCAATTACAGATATTATTGCAACTGCCAATATCATGGCTGCAATCCTTCCATATGACTTGTTATCCAATCGTAGTCTATCCATAAACTTGCAAACAATTTTGGCATTGTCACCTGAGAATTTTTTTTGAAGATTTATTTTGGCACGTTCGGTCCTCTTTTTTGCATTGTGGATATCTACTATTACTGTCATGATCCTATAATCTCCAATTTGTTTTAAACAGCAAATTTTGTTCATTGCGCGTTATCAATAACAAGAGAAACGCAGAGAGAGGGATTTGAACCCCCGCGTGATTGCTCACACAGGCTCTCAAGGCCCGCGCCCTACCGAGCTAGGCGACCTCTGCAAAAATTCTTGGATAATAGTAACTAAAATTTGTTGATATAAATTAGAAAAATAAGGAAAAAGAAAAAATTTCTTTAATCGTGTGCGTGTGGGCCACCGCCACCACTCATTTGAACATAAGTGCCGGCTGCTTTCTCGTGCCATTCTTGGTTAGCTGATTCAATTCGAATAGCTCCTTCAGGACAAATTTCTTGACATGCCATACAAACAGTACAATCATGTTCTCTGATTGGTTGTGATTTGTCTGTATAATCTAATCTTTCATCTTGTTCTGTTTTTCCAGTACCCTCAAAAGTTTCTCCTAAGCATTTTTCTGCAGGAATATCTTTTTCAGTCCTGAACCATTGGAATGTTTGAACTGGACATACACTCATACATGCACCAGCAGCAACACATGAATCCCAATCTACTGCGACGGTTGTTCCATGAATTCCAAGAGGAACTTGTTTTTCTCCTCTAGCTTCATAAGCTGCCTTCACATCTTCATTTGAGAATGCTGCACCATTTGGATTTCCTTTGCCCCAGATCCAGTGAAAATTCTCGCCATCTGCATGACTTGTCTTTCCTACTGGTTTATCAGTTTGACAAAAGTCTTCTGGTATTACTAGTTCTGCCATAATCACGTTACTCCAGAATATTATTTAAAGCTAGATATAATTAGTTTAGACTAAATGTGATGGTATAAAAAATAAGAGAAAAGAAAAATTTCTAGTTATAAGAAATTTAAAATCTTACAAAGATTTTGCTGCGCTTTCGTGTTTCTCAACGTTTGATTGATCAACTTTGATTGCTTGAGGAGGACAAACTGATACACATGCCATACACCAAATACAATCATGTTCTCGGATTGGATCGGCCTTGTCAGTTAGATCTTTACGTTCATCTTTTACATCCTTACCAGTTCCTTGAAAAGTTTGACCAACAACATCTTTTGCTGGAATATCTTTTTCAGTTCTGTACCATTGGAATACTTGTACAGGACATGCCTCAATACAGGCACCATCTGCAACACATGAGTCCCAATCGACTGCAACCATTGTACCACTTACACCAAGAGGAACTTGTTCTTCTCCTCTTGCAGTATATGCTGCTACAACATCTGCATCTAAAGACGCTTCAGCTGGTGATCCATCGGTGTTTGTCTTTTTACCTGGACCCCACATAATATGGAAATTTCCATCACTTAGGTTAATTTTTCCAATTGGTTTTAGACCTTCAGGAAAATTTTCTGCTATTGGCATATTACAAATTTCTTGGAGTTATTATTTAAAGCTAGATGATACAATAGTAGAAGATTTACAAATATAAGATCAAATTAGGTATAAAAATTCCCTTACGTTCATAATGTTGAACGATCAATACTCCTGATATGGATATTATTAAGTATGATGTGTATAGAGGTCCAAATCTTGGTGTTTACATCAAAGTAAATGATAGTATAATTTTAGTTCCAATGGGATTTGCTAAAACAAAAGCAGAGAATCTTGCAAAATATCTTGATGTTGATATTCATTATACCTCAATTGCAAATACCAGATTAATTGGTGCATTATGTGTGATGAATAACAAGGGAATCTTATTGCCAACTACTGCATATCAAAATGAATATGATTATTTGAAAAAAGAGACTGATTTGGAAATAGGTATTCTTGATACAAAATTTAATGCACTTGGAAATGTAATATGTGTAAATGATAAAGGCGCAGTTGTATCTCCGTGGCTATCTAAAGAATCATGTAAGACAATCTCGGATGTACTAGGAGTTGAGGTAATTCAGAAAAAAATTTCAGGGTTTAATCAAACAGGAGTTATGCTTGCTACAAACACTACAGGTGCAATAATCCATCCAGAAGCTGATGAGGAGGATATGAAGATAATAGCAAATATTCTAGGCGTAAAAATTGAGCATAGTACAATTAACAATGGTATTCCATATGTTTCATCAGGTATTCTTGTAAATAACCACAACATAGTTGTCGGCTCACTAACTACAGGTCCTGAAATAATGATGTTAACTAGAGCGTTTCTAAATTAAGAATTGATTTTGGATCCTCTGTGAGTTTTTCTATAGAAATAGTTCCTTCTGTTCCATTAACCATATCTTTGAGAACAACATTTCCTTGTTCTAGTTCTTGAGGCCCAACTATAATTGAGAATCGTGCATTATTTGCAATCTCCATCTGTTTTTTCATGGTACGTCCAGCCAAGTCAATATCAGTTGAGATGTTGTTTAGCCTTAGCAAAGATGCAATTGAATGTGCTACTTTTTGCATATCCTCATTAATGTATAATACTGCAACCCGTTTTTGTGATATTTCAGGAATTATGTTTTGTTCTTGCATTGTAAGGATAATTCTCTCCACTCCTCCTGCAACTCCAGTGGCTCCAATATCTTCTCTGTTGAAAGCTTTTGTTAGTGTGTCATATCTTCCTCCACCTGCCAAAGCACCCAAAGTGGAGTTTTTATCAAATACCTCAAAAACTATGCCAGAGTAATAATCAAGTCCGCGTACAATACCAAAATTAATCCTAACATTTGAGACGCCTCTGTTTTCCAGTGAATCAATTACTTGTTTTAACTCATCCCATGATTGTAGTTGTGAAGTATCAAATAATTTTTCAACTTCTTTAATTGAACCTTTGATTTGTGAAAACTCTAAAATCTTTTCTAATTTTTCTGATTCATATCCCTTTGATCGGAATTCTTTCAAAATTTCATCTTTGGATTTTTTTGTAATCTTATCTATGACTCGTAAAATATCAGACACTAGAATTGGATCTTTAGAGTTGAAAACTTTGTTAATGTATGACTCTACAAGATTTCTGTGATTAATGTCAATTATTATATCTTTGAGTAAAAGAGAATCAAAAAGACGAGATGTTATTTCTATTATTTCAGATTCTGATTCAAGACTAAGTTTACCATATATCTCAATATCCCACTGGTGGAAATATCGGTATCTCCCTTTTTGTGGTTCATCATATCTGAATACTCCACCAAATGCGGATATTTTTGCTGGAAGTTTCATTGATTTTTGGGATGCCACATATCTTGTCAATCCCATTGTAAAGTCAAATCGCAGTGCAACTTCTCGGTTTCCTTTATCTTTGAAATAGTAAATTTCATCTCTAATTCCTGGACCTGATTTAGTCTCTAGAGTTGAAAGTAATTCGATTGGAGATGGATCCATAAATGAGAACCCATACAAATTGGATAATTGTTTAAAGTGATACCTAATATGTTCAATGTTTGTATTTTCTTGACCATCAAAATCTTTCATTCCACGAGGAAGTTCCATGATAATTACCTCTTAGATAGTTATGATTTAGATATTTCTGTTAGTGTAAGAGATAGAGATTTTTAAAAATTACACATACTTTTCATATAATTCATTAAACATGCAATTGATTCTCAGATTTTGACAATTATTTCAAGAGTCAAATTTTATTCTGATATGGATATTCTTTTCTTCGAGATTGTCTGTAATTTTTAGATACAACATTCCAATAAAGAATGATTTTTCGTCAAAACGTATTTGTTCCGTTTTATGTTGAAGTTGTCTTGTAATTAGTACTCCATATGTTAAAACGTTTCAACAATGACAGATTGAATCTTTTCTTTAATCTTTTTATCCACGTAATTTTAATCAATTCAATAAAATTAAGGATGTGGGAAAAGAATTTCTCATATACAATGTTTAAAAATTTCCAAATATCACTGAAAATTTATACACTAAGTCGACTTTGTAAAGTGCTTGTCTGAAAAAATAAAAGATGATAATTTACATCCATCAATAGAAAAGATTATTCTTGCGGAAGACTTGGAGATTTCCAGAATTTTAAACGGAATGTGGCAGGTTGCAGGAGGCCATGGTCAAATTGATCATGAATTAGCAGTTAAGGATATGGAACTATATCAAAAACGTGGATATACAACATGGGATCTTGCAGACATTTACGGTCCGGCAGAATTACTAATAGGTAAATTTAGGGAAAAGATGGGTAATGAGGGAAAATTTCAAGCATTAACCAAATTTGTTCCTAATCCAGGTCCAATGAATAAAAATATTGTTACTCACTACATAGACCAATCACTGAAAAAAATGGATACAGATTGTATCGATTTACTACAATTTCATTGGTGGGATTACAATGATACAAACTATATCGACATATTACATCATTTATCAAAATTACAAAA
Organism: Nitrosopumilus sp.; assembly: GCA_029862745.1. Taxonomy (NCBI): domain Archaea; kingdom Thermoproteati; phylum Nitrososphaerota; class Nitrososphaeria; order Nitrosopumilales; family Nitrosopumilaceae; genus Nitrosopumilus; species Candidatus Nitrosopumilus sp. The sequence goes on from JAOTWS010000016.1 coordinate 4,628, forward strand.
TGAGCATAAAATTAAACATCTTGGACTAACGAACTTTGATACTGAACGGGTTAGAATAATTATTGATAATGGTTTTAGAATTGTATCAAACCAGGTTCAATACTCTATTTTAGATCAAAGACCACAAAAATTAATGATACCATTTTTTGCAAAACATGGAATAAAGATTCTAACGTATGGTACATTACTGGGTGGATTTTTCTCAGAGAAATATCTAGGAACAGATGAACCAAATAGAGGAGAATTAACTACATCTAGTCTACAAAAATACAAAAACATGATAGATATTTGGGGCGGATGGAAATTATTCCAAGAATTATTGTATGTCTTAGATAATATTGCAAAAAAATATCAATGCAGTATTGCAAATATTGCAACTAGATTTATTTTAGATAAACCACAGGTTGCAGGTACTATCATCGGAACAAGACTAGGAATTACAAATCACATTGAAGATAACGCTAAAGTCTTTGAGGTAAAGTTAGACTCGGATGATATTTCGTTAATAGATGAAATTACTGCAAGATCCAATGATTTGTTTAATGCTATTGGAGATTGTGGTGATGAATACAGGTAAAATATAATTTAATTAAAAAATCTAGGAACTAATCAAAGTTATAATTGTCATCATCATAAAACTCAATGATATCAAAATCATACAATTTCACAATATTATCATAAAGTAAATTGTATTAGGTATAGAGTTTGCAAATTATGAATACCTACGTATTCTATAGAGTTGAATTTTTTAAATAACGAGATGCAAGGAAAACACTAGTTATAGGACGTTAACCTAACATGATGTGTCTTCCAACCAATTATTCTACTACGCAGGATAACGGTTTCTCGTCATCACCTATATGTAAAAATGATATTTAAAATTGATCTTAATACTTAACTAGTGACAACTAGTAATTTTTTGAAATATAGCATACAGTAATCATTTGAAAAAAGTTTAGCTTCTAGAGCATCTACATTTTACATATACTACTTGGAATTTTCCATCAGTTTTGATATTATGGGATATTGGTTGGTGACAATATTGGCATTGTACAAATCCATAATATTTGTCAACTTTAACCATCTTATACTTCCATGATTTTGTATCCTCATCCCAATACACTGAATTGATTTCAATGGGATCATCCATGTTGAATTTAGTGTGTAAATATCTAAGTATCTTTCGAGTAAATGAAATCAGGTGGTATCTTTGAAAGTGATTTTACCTTAGCTGCGTTAGGATATAGATTTTGATATTTGTACGTAATTTTTTCTAGTCAGTCATTTCATATTCTAGTCTCATTAATTCAGCATCTTTAGTGCCTAGTAATTTTTTAAGTGCATCAAAAAATTCATTATTGCTTAATTCTTCATCGTGAAAGATCATTATTGTCTGATAAATTTAGAATTTAATTATTCATTATATAACTAGTTAACAAAGAGTACACTTGTTGCAAAAATTAATTAGCTATAATTTATAAAAATTGCTAAAAATAAAAAAGGGAAATTAGTTAACAAGAACTGCAATTATCATACCTAACATCTTAAGTAAAGTATCTGCTTTGAGACATACGGAACACCATTTGGTATTTTCATTACAAGACTATAGTCTTCCCTATACACTACTACTACTAATACTACTAATACTACTAATACTACTACTACTACTACTAATACTACTACTACTAATACTACTACTCCAACATCAATACCGGTAATAATTTTTGGTACGTAGTAAAATCATAGGTGAGTTAAATCAATTCCAATTAATCTGAATAGGGATATAGCAGGCAGTTTTTGAATGCATATTTTGTTAAATCTAAAATTTTGAATAAAAATTATGAAATAAATTGGACAAGACAAACTACAATGATGAATAGCAACATACTATTCAAACAGATATTGAAACATAGACTTATTATTTATAGAAACTTATTTAGAAAAAAGTATTATTGTCATCATACATAACAAAATAGTTGAAACAGATTGAATCACTAAATAAAAAAATTGCATCTTGCAAAAAATGTCCAAGATTATCAGTCTACATAAGAGATGTTGCAAAAAACAAAGTTAAACGATTCAAAGAAGAAAAATATTATGGTAAACCATTATCAGGATTTGGCGATATAAATGCTAAATTACTAATTGTAGGGTTGGCACCGGCAGCTCATGGAGGAAACAGAACAGGTAGAATGTTCACAGGGGATTCATCAGGTGATTGGCTTGCAAAAGTAATGTACAAACATGGATTTGCTTCAATTCCAACTAGCCAGAGCATAAATGATGGTTTAGTGTTGAAAAATGCATATATTACTGCAGCAGTAAGATGTGCACCACCTCAAAATAAACCATTGAAGGAAGAGATGCATACTTGTTTTGAATATTTAGAGCAAGAAAAAGAAATACTAAAAAATATTACAACCGTTTTGTGTCTTGGAAAAATTGCATATGATGCAGCATGTAAATTATATCAAAGAAAATCAGAAAAATTTGGACACAATAAATTATTCGAATATGATAAAGTCAAAATTCTCACATCATATCATCCTTCAAAACAAAATACACAGACAGGCAGACTTACTTGGAGTCAGTGGTCTGCAGTATTTCAAAGAGCAAAAAAGCTCACAGAATAAAATGCAGACAGTATTATGAATATTTATGTTTGTATTAATTTTGATTAAAATTATAAATAAATGTTAAGATTAAAGTGAGATTAGTTTAAATTCTATATTCACAGTATAGAAATAACGAGGACTATCATACCAGCCGAAATTTGAAGAATATGCTTTGAGGAGGCAGGCAGATAGGAAAAAGGAAGGCAGGAAAAAGATGATGGCATCTAAAGGTCTTTCAGCATTCCTCGTTTTTTTATCGCATAAACAATCAACATTAATTGTAAAAAGAATATACATATGATGATGAGGAAAATATATTTTATCATTTTATTGTATATTTTTCCAGTAGCATATGCACAAGATTATCCAGAGTATGGAGTAAGTGTAGAAACGGTAGCTGAGAATCTAGTCATTCCATGGAGTATTGATTGGATTTCAGATAAAATAATACTGTTTACTGAAAGAAACGGTAATCTCAGAATTATAGAAGAAGGGAAGTTACTTGAAAAGCCATTGTTGTCAATTGATGTTGGAGGAGTAGAAGGAGGATTATTAGGTATGGCTGTAGATCCAAATTATGTTGAAAACAAGTACATTTATCTGTATTATACCAATAGTAACTTTTTATCAACTACAAACAAATTAGTTCGTTACCAACTATTAGATGAACAAGTAATTGAAGATAAGATATTACTTGACGGTATTCCAGGAGGACCTTTCCATGATGGTGGGAGAATAAAATTTGGGCCAGATTGGAAACTTTACATTACAACAGGTGACGCGGGAAACCCAGGATTAGCACAAGATCCTAATTCATTGGGAGGAAAGATTCTAAGAATTAATTCTGATGGAACAATACCAAGAGACAATCCATGGAAAAACTCTCCGGTATATTCACTAGGACATAGAAATCCACAAGGTATAGACTGGGATAGTGCAGGAAATCTTGTTGCAACTGAACATGGTCCGTCTGGTTGGAGAGGGGTAGCTCATGATGAAGTTAACATGATTACTCCCGGCGCAAATTATGGTTGGCCTGATATCATTGGTGATGAAACTGCAGAAGGATTGCAAAACCCAATTCTTCACTCGGGTGATGATACTTGGGCACCATCAGGAGCTAAATTTTATTATGAAGATAAAATTCCACAATGGACTGGTAAATATTTTGTTGCAACATTGAGGGGAAATCACTTGCACATGATAAATTTTGATTTAGAAAATAAGACAGTGGTTTCACATGAGAAATTATTTCAAGGTGAATTTGGACGGCTTCGAGACGTTGCAACAGGACCAGATGGATTTCTATATATTCTTACTAGTAATCAAGACGGACGTGGCTCGCCAGATGTAACAGATGATAGAATTCTTCGAATTGTTCCATCATATAACGAAATAGACAATTTTGAGAATTGTGTATCTGCTGGAAATCCAATTACAGAATCATACCCAAGACAATGCAGAACTCAAGATGGTAAAAATTTTGTAGAACAAACCTCAAAGATTCCAGATTGGGTAAGAAAAAATGTAAAGTGGTGGTCTCTAACACAAATCTCAGATGACGAGTTTGCATTAGGTCTAGAATACCTCATAAAACATAGAATCATCACCATGCCAAACGGTATATTATCAGAAGAAGATTTTGAGCAAAATTTACCATCATGGTTACGAAAAAATGCTGAATTATGGAGTCAGAAATTATTATCAGACGACGAGTTTGTAAAAAATATTCAATGGATGATTAATAACGGATTTATCAAAATTTAAAATTCTAAGAAAAAATTACTTTATCTTTAAGCAAGTTCGTAATGTCTCATTTATTACATGTGAGAAGCTAATAGTGTCGTTTGTTTCTTGAAGCATTTTTGATTGTTTCAATCTAAGTTTTTTTACCAAATCATCTTCAAGCATAATTGTAACTCTTCTTGACATTTTCTTAGTACATACGAAACATCATATTAAATTATCTTGGATTTTTTCAAGTAATGATAATTTGAATTAATTGAGATTTTTATTTTTATCACACCTAGTTTTGAGGTACTTGAATACGTGGAATGTAAATGAATACAAATTCTTTTTTCTTTTTTAGGCGAAACATGAATTAATTATATTTAATTTTGATATAAACTTCGAGAATAAATTATCAGTATTTAGTTTTGAATTTCACCAGATTTAGAAATAACATAGATACGTAGAAATTATCAGTATTTCCTAAATACTAATTAAAATTACATGTAGTTGGAGCTGTCACCAAACAACTAACTAACTAACTGCTGTTGGTCTTAAGTTCCAATGTTTTTTCAAAATTAGGAAATTGTGTATCATTTAATCTACGATCATGTTTAATTATCACTAGATGAAAATAATGATCTACTTTTTATTTTAGTTCTGCGTATAGTACTATGGAAAGCTGACACAATATCCAATTGTCTAAATGCTGGTGATTGTTTACCGGTTTGAGCATACCCGCAGAACTGTGTAAAGATTAAACCGCGAATAGTCAGCTTTCAAAATTTTAAAGAAATATACAAAATACTATGAATCTAAAAATAGGTTGTACAGGCTGAGCATCCTTGATAACTCCAGGGGTATTTTATCCAAAAAATCTAAAAAGTTCTGAATGGCTCAAATATCATTCACAGATTTTTGACATTACAGAAATAAATTCTACACTTTACAAAATTTTTACTCAAGAGACTGTTAGAAAATAGAGTATAGCTACAACAAGGTATTTTAGATTTATAGCTAAATTTCCATAAATAATTACACATGAAAAAATGTTGGATAGTGTAAATGTAGAAGTTTTTTCATTTTTATCATCACTTTCTCCAATTAATGAAAAGATCTCAGTATTAGTATTACAGTTGTCCCCATCATTATCACTTGAAGAAGCAATCAAGATTAACAGATCTCCTTGAATTGTTACCAGAAAATTTTGTATATTCAATTAAGAGAAGACATGAATCTTAATTTACAGATGAAGATATTATGTTTCTTAAACAAAACAAGCATTATTTTGTATAGAATGAGATTGTAGGTGTTAACAACCTAATGCATATTACAACAAATTATCTTTATGTAAGGTTGATTTGAGATGGTTCAATTCTAGAATTAGGTTTTGATAAGATATCAAAAAACAAGGAAGAGTTAATTGAAAAAGTTACAAGTAAACTAGAATAAATTAAAGATATCTCACTAGCAATGTTAATGACTAACAATCACTTTGAAGGGCTTGGTCCTGCTATGGCAAATTATTTGAGAATGTATCTTTGAATAAAAGAATTGATATGGGAAAACAAAAGACACTAGATAATTTTTAGAGATAGAAATTGTTAAACTATATCAATATCAAATACTCTAAATCATATAAATCAAAAAGATAAGATTTTAAATATTATTTTTTAATGTTTAAGGCAATTGTGGGGTTATGCTAGTACCAAATCCTATGGCCTCACCAAAATAATATCCAGATAGAATAGTTCCAGCAGACCAAATACAAGAACCTGCAAATGTATAAGATACAAATTTTGGAATTCTCATTTTTAATAATCCAGCTGGAACTGAAATCATCTCTCTCATTACGGGAACCATTCTTCCTAAAAATACTGCCTTGTCTCCATACTTTTCAAACCAGATCTCAACACGTCGTAATTTTTTTTCAGATACTTTGACATGTTGCAAATAACGAAGCAGAACTACTCGTCCAAATTTTAATGCAATAAGATAGATTATAGAAGTTCCAAGAGTAGCACCAATTGCTCCAAGAATAATCATTGGAATTAGTCCAATCAAAGAAATCCCTTGTTGGTATGCTAGAAATCCAGCTGTTGGAAATACTATCAAAGTTGGGATCGGTGGAACTATAGTCTCAAGTAAAGCTGCTAAAAATATCCCTTCGTAGAGATGCTCACCTAGAAATTGTGAAATCCACATTAGAAGAGAATCAAATAGTTCCATTTGCTTCTGACAATGAGATCTTCCTAAATTACCTTACGAGTAAATTGGATAAAATAACAAGTTTAATTCTAAAGTTATGGTTTAAGAAAAACCTTCAGTGTGTCTGGCTTTTTTGCATATTCTATTGCTTCAGAAAATTTCTCCAAAGGAAAAGTAGAATCAATCATAGAATCAACTGAGACAATTCCAGTAACAAGTGCATCAATTGCAGGTTTGAATAAACCACAACGAGAACCAATTAAAGTGATTTCATTAACTACAATGGGGGTCAAATCTAGATTCTCTCTTGCTGCAATGGTTGATTTTAAGACTACAATTCCACGAGGCTTTATCAATTGCATAGTGTCTAAAAAACCAGAATTGTTTCCAGTTGCTTCTACGACTAAATCAAAAGATTGTTTGTCAGAAGGTTCTATTCCAAGTTTTATTTTTATTCCATTATTTACCAAATTTTGTAGTTTATTCTTGTGTCTACCAAAACATGTAATATTAAAACATGATAATTTTAAAACCTGAATAATCAACTGAGCGAGTTTTCCATCACCAACTATTGCAATTCTCCAATCACGTTCTAAAGATATTTGTTCTTTAATCTCAAAAGCAGCAGCAAGAGGTTCGATAAATACAGCCTGTTCATCAGTAATTGAATCAGGAATTACATGAAGGTTTTTCTCAGGTAGTGAAAGAAATTCAGCAAATGCTCCATCTCGTTTTAAAATACCAAGTACAGTTCTATTCGGACAATGTCGCTGCATTCCTTTTTCACAAAAACTACATTTGTCACATCCAGTATTAATCTCACCTACAACCCTTTTTCCAATTAATGCAGAATTGTGAGATTTTTCAACAATTCCTACAAACTCATGACCTAAGACTCCATCATATTTCATATAACCTTGTAGAATTTCCAAATCGGTTCCACAAATTCCCGCCAACCTTACTCTAACTAATGCTTCATCAGACTTTTTTTCAAGATAATTTTTATCAAAAATTATTTTTGTTCCATCAAAATAGGCAGCTTTCATAATAAACATTTAGTAATATCTATAATTTTAAAATAATGGAGTTCACAAGTCATTTTTATAAAATTATGTAAAATGAAAATTATATGTTAAGGATTTCACATTTTGACATTACATGAGATCATGATTGAAATGAACTAAAAAATAGTGTAATATCATCTAAATTAATAATCAGAAAAACTGTAAAAAATACAATTGAGTTACAAATTTGTAGATCACACAACGGATGCAATAATTGAGGTTACTGCAAAAAACCTCAAAGAAGCATTTTTAGTAGCAGCTAATGCAGAAATCAATCTAACACTTGATCAAGATAAAGTGGAAGAAAAAGATCAGAAAGAATTTTCTGCTCAGGGAAAGGATTTGTATTATCTTCTCTTTAGTTGGCTTGAGGAAATTCCATTTCTTTTGATTACTGAAGGTTTTGCGATAAAAAGAATAGAACTTAATATTGAAAAAAATGGAATGTATAAGATTTATGCAAAAGCATATGGTGAGACACTAGACTTAAAAAAACATAATTTCAAAGTAGAGATTAAAGCTCCAACATTTCATGATATGGAAATTAGAGAAAATGATCAAGTATATATGAGATTTTTGCTTGATTTGTGAGTTTGGTGAATAATTCTTTGCAAGATACAAGAAGAAATTATACGTGTTTTTTAAAAGCAAAGTATGAAAAACATGTGTGTGTATAAAAAATTAACAGGATTTATAATTTTTTCATTATTTCTATTAATGATTGTGCCAGTATATGGAGATGTGACATCTATGAAATTAGAAAAAAATTTTTACATTAATGAGGAAAACTTTACACTTATTGGAACTCAAGACGGGGAAAATGTTGTTTATATCATAATTCGTGATGCAGGAGGTAATTACAAAGGAATGCTATCTGATCCTTCACGAGATTTAGATTTTTCAGCAATTCCAAGACCGGTTTCAAATTTCTTTGACAATAAAGGAATCTATAATGCAACAGCATTTATCGATGAACAAAAAGAGGACGAGGGTTTCACAATAAAGATTGAATACGACGGAAAAAAGATATTTGAAGTACCTGATTATGTATTAGGACTCAATACAATTTCAGACAAGACAGTAGAAGTTGGAAAAACAATTACATTTACAGCTAGTCTTATTGATAGTTCAATTAAAGATGCAGTTTTTAGTTTGCGTAATGCACCATCAGGCGCTACCATTGATTCTAGTACTGGGAAATTTGTTTGGACTCCAACAAAATCACATGGAAATATTCAGGATGTACACTATAGTTTTGATATAATAGTTAACAAGGGAAGTCAAGAGGATAAAGAAAACATTACAATTACTGTAAAGAAAGCATATGAAGAACCAGTTAAAGAACCTAAACAAGTTAAAGAACCTGAACCTACACCTATAGTAGAACCAAAAGAGGTAGAAATTGCAGCATTTGTAGATAAAACAAAAGATCCACAAAGTTATGTTGACAGATACAACAACGAGCCATCATACAAGAAATGGTTTGATGATAACTTTCCTGAATATGATTCAATTTACCAGGCAGTTGGATTAGAGGAATCAAAAGAGGTAGAAATTGCAGCATTTGTAGATAAAACAAAAGATCCACAAAGTTATGTTGACAGATACAACAACGAGCCATCATACAAGAAATGGTTTGATGATAACTTTCCTGAATATGATTCAATTTACCAGGCAGTTGGATTAGAGGAATCAAAAGAGGTAGAAATTGCAGCATTTGTAGATAAAACAAAAGATCCACAGTACTACATTGACAGATACAACAACGAGCCATCATACAAAGATTGGTTTGATAAAACATATCCTGACATTACAATTTATGAAGCAGTTGGAGTAGATGAGCCTGTAATTAAAGAATCTGTAATTGGAGAATGTGGTGAAGGAACGGATCTTGTAGATGGAGTATGTGTAATCATAGATAATAAAGCTGAGGGCGGAGGTTGTCTGATTGCAACTGCAACATATGGCTCAGAGATGGCACCACAAGTACAATTACTCAGAGAAATTCGTGATAATCAATTAATGGAAACAGAGTATGGCGTTTCATTTATGACTGGTTTTAACCAATTCTACTATTCATTCTCACCACACATTGCAGATATGGAAAGGAAGAATCCATTATTCAAAGAGATAGTAAAGATTGGAATTACGCCATTATTATTATCATTATCCATAATGTCTCATGCAGAATCAGATTCTGAAGTATTAGGGTATGGAATTGGAGTGATTTTAATGAATATTGGAATGTATGGCGCAGTACCCGCAATAGTCATTATTAAGACTAGAAAATATGTCAAAATCTAGATAAAATCGTACATTTGTAAACCACAATTGATCAAATGAGTAGTGAAATTTATTATTTGATTTATTAAATTCATATTTGAGCAATCAAACATTGAAAAGAAAAATAATTTTTGGCATATTATTTATGATTTGTATTGCATCAATTCAGTTAGCATATGCACAACCTGAATTAGCCTTTAAATTTGGTTCAACAGGAACTGGAAACGATGAATTTGATAATCCTACAGATGTAGTCGTAGATAAAAATGGAAAAAACATCTATGTTGTAGACAATAACAATAACAGGATTGTTGTATTTGACGATGACGGGGATTATAATTTTCAATATGGAGTATTTTGTAACATAACATCAATTCAAAATTGTAATGATAATGCAGATGGAGCAGACAGTATTGGTGATGGGCAGTTTAACAATCCAATCAGTATTGCAAGAGACACATCAGGAAAGTTTTTTGTTGTAGATGAATTTAACAAAAGAGTTCAGATATTCGATGATGATGGTGAATTCCAATCAAAATTTGGATCATCAAACAGTGCAGATAACAATTATCTAGGATCAGCTAAAGGAATTGTAATTGATGACAGTACAAGAAATATTTTTGTTTCAAACATTGAAAGCGATTCAATTTCAGTATTTGATTCTGTAGGAAATTTCAAATTTAAATTTGATTCGTTTAGTGGAAATGATGATTTTAGAAATCCAACAAACATGATAATTGACAATTCAAATAAAATACTCTATGTCTCAGATTCGGGTAATGATCGAATCATAGTTTTTGAGTTAGTTACAGGAACAACATGTCCAAGTGGAACAGAGAAAGTAGTAGATGGTGTGTGTTTTGTGAAAAAATTTGGTTCATCTGGTACTGACAATGGGCAATTCGATGAACCAGCAGGATTAGCATTTGATGAAATAAATGATTTGTTATATGTTGCAGACTCAAACAATGACAGAATACAAGTTTTTAAAATAATTAATGTAACAACCTGTACAAGTGGAACAGAAAAAATAATTAATGGGATATGTTTTAAGGAAAAATTCGGTTCATCTGGTAAGGGTAATGGACAATTTGATACACCTATTGGGATTGCAATTGATGAAATAAATGATTTATTGTTTATTGCAGATTCAGACAATGACAGAATACAAGTTTTTGATCTAAATTCAGAACCAACAGTACTTATTCCAAATTCACCTAAAAATCCAAAAGCATCACCAATTTCACCTACTTCAGTGATGATTTCCTGGGAAGAACCAGTAATGGCACAAAACGCACCTGCAATCACAGGATATAAAATAGAATATAGGATTGGTTCAGGTAATTATATTACAGTTATTGAAAACACAGGGAGTAAAGCGACATCATTTATTCATCAAGGACTGCAGTCTAATGAAACATATGCTTATCGCATTTATTCAATTAATTCACAAGGAACAGGTACAGCATCATCAAGCATTTCTGTACAGCCACAGCATACTACAGCACCTACTGCATTGACTGCAACTGCGATTTCACCAAACCAAATAAAGCTCTCATGGATGCCACCATCAGAAACTTTTGGTCAGACAATTAGTGGTTATGATATTAAACGAGAAGTAATTCCAGGTGTTTATGATACAGTTGGCAATACAAATGGTAAAACAACAACTTTCACAGTATCAGAATTAATAACTGACAAGACATACACGTATGCAGTTAGTGCAAAAATTGGGTATGGATCAACTTCTGAGTCAAAGTCAGCATCGGCGACTCCAAGATCAGATTCTGTAAATATAATTAATGATCCAATCACATCAAATACAGGTCAAGTAACAAAGCCTTCACCACCAATAAAATTCACTGCAACAGTTGTGTCACCAACTCAAATAAATTTATCATGGAGTCCACCAGTAGAAGATGGTAATTCTCCAATTACTGGATACAAAATTGAAGTAAAAAAAGATGATGCTAATTCATTTACTACCTTAGTTGCAGATACAAAAAGTGTAGCGAACTCATATTCGCATACAAATGTTACAACAAATTCAAAATATACTTACAGGATTTCGGCAATTAATGCTATAGGAATAAGTGATACAACAAATGAATTCTCGGTAACACCAAGATCAACAAACATTCAGATTAGTCCAATAGGTAAATTATCTATAGATGAGGGAAAGTTACTTTCTTTTACAGTCAAGTTAGTAGATAGTTCAGTAAAAGATGTGGTGTTTAGTTTAGAGAATAATCCACCAGCAGGTGCTAAAATAATATCAAACACAGGCATGTTTTCATGGACTCCAACATTTTCTGATGGAGGGAAAACATACACCATGGATGTGGTTGCAAAAAAAGATGGACAGTCAACTAGAAATACAATTACTATTACAGTAAATGAAGTTTCAAATGAAGTAAAACCTACACCTATAGTAGAACCAAAAGAGGTAGAAATTGCAGCATTTGTAGATAAAACAAAAGATCCACAAAGTTATGTTGACAGATACAACAACGAGCCATCATACAAGAAATGGTTTGATGATAACTTTCCTGAATATGATTCAAT
>JAOTWS010000017.1 GCA_029862745.1 Nitrosopumilus sp.
ATTATTGGATCCGATATGATCTTGACCCTCATTGAACCAGACTTAGATTTGGACAATGACCAGGCTGAGACATATGACTTGGACTTGATTGAATGGGACTCTGATGCCGCAACCGTTACCATGGGTGACGCTGACGGACAAGGAGGAGCATTTGACCCAGAACCACTTAACTTTAGAGAAACAGGTGACTCTACTGGTATCTTCCAGATAGTCATCGAGATTCCTCAAGAATTAGATGGTGATAACTTAGAAAGAGGAGAAGAAATTGTCCTTGAGTATACTGACTGGGGTCCATCTGGATCTGATTATGTCGGAGATGAAGATGAAGATGTCAACTTGACATTGTTCACTTCAAACTTCGGAGCAACTGTAGAGCTTGACCAAAAAGTTTACACATGGACTGATAAAGTATACATTACCATTGTCGCACCAGATCACAACTTTGACAGTAACTTAATTGATGAAATCGGAAATACTTCTAAAGACCCAATAAAGGTCTCAACAAGAGGATTCGATATTAATCAATACAAACTTGTCGAAACTGGTACTGATACCGGCATCTTCACTGGTGAAGTAATCCTCACAGGATTCGAACACGATGCAGATGGCGTTACAGGTAGTGATACTAACCCAAGAACATCCGCAGATGGCGCAGGTCCAACTGATGGATTCTTAGAAACTGATGATGATGACGGACTTACTGTCTCCTTTGAATTCTCAGAGGATGAAACTATAGTAGGTTCAGCACTTATCAGATGGAATATTGGTGAGGTTCAGTGGCTTGAAGCAAGCTACCCAGCAAGCGGAACAGGTGTTGTAAGAGTTATTGACCCAGACATGAACTTAGATCCAGAATCAGTCGACAACTTCGATGTTGACGCCTGGTCTGACTCCGACGCCGGAGGTATTGATCTAACCGTAACTGAAACTAATGAGGCAACTGGAATCTTCGAAGGTACTGTGTTCTTCACAACTACCGATGAATCTTCTGGTCACAGACTCAGAGTTTCAGAAGGTGACACTGTCACTGCAAGTTACGAAGACAATACACTACCTAATCCATACACAACTGCAGATGAGCTTGATATCACTGCCACTTCCCTAATCGGCACTATTGTACCACCTCTAGAGAGAGCACCAGCTGCTAACTTGAGAGTAGTTGATGCATTCGGTAACAGTTTAGATACTGTTTCCGTTGACCAACAGGTGCAAATCACTGCTGATTTAGCAAATGGTCAGGATAGAGAGCAACAATTTGCATACTTGGTACAGATTCAGGATGGTAACGGTGTTACAGTCTCACTAGCATGGATTACAGGTTCACTATCTGCTGGTCAATCATTCAGCCCAGCATTATCATGGATTCCAACTGAAGCAGGCACTTATAGTGCAACTGCATTCGTTTGGGAGTCTGTTGATAATCCTACGGCATTATCACCACCAGTATCCACAACGATAACTGTAAGATAAAACTAGTTCACATTACCCTTTTTTTCTTTTTTTTGAATCGCACTTAACGTAAGTTATAGACAAATTTCCAGAAGCAATATCTAGGAGAACATTGACCATCAATTAAAATGAAATTCCAAATTTTATTTTCTGTTTTAATTACTCTCTTACTTGTAAATACACTTGATTCATTTTCAGACTTGGATTTGTTTACAAACAGTAAAGTGTATTCTCCTGAACATAACTTACAAGTTTATGGAAAAGGATTACCTGATGAAAACTTGATCATACGACTTTTTGCTCCAGATGAAACTATTGCAAAATTTGATCAAATAACAACTGACTCAAATGGCTCCTTTAATTTTGATTTACTAAAATGGCCTCAACCTTCAACAAATTTTCCTTATGGAACATATGCTGTTGAAGTAATAAGTACCACACAAAATGGACTCTCTAAAAAAATTGATGTAAAATTTGCTGCAACAACAGATCTGGTAGATGTACCAATTGAAAGAATAGTTAACACTTTAGTTTTTGCTCCTGAAACTGCAGCAATTAATCAACCAATTAGAGTATTTGTACAAATAACTAGTGATGGGCTTTTGGTTGGAAGTGAGCCTACAAAGTTATTGGGTCCTACTCATGTTCATTTACCATCTGGGATTTCTATTCCTTTGGCTGGTTCTTTTAAAACACTTCATCAAGGATTATACTATGTTGATTATATCCCTCAAGAAGAAGGAACTCATGTGTTTCATGTAGTTGCATTTAGTCAAGGAACTACATCTCATGGCTCAGCTGCCACTAATGTACTAACTCAAGACATTGGAGGAATCTCACAACAAATAATTAAACTAAATTCAATTTTAGATGAAACATCAAGCGAACTTGATACTCTGAAATTAGAAATTGAAGGATTTGGAAATACTTTGCAGCAAGCAAGTTCTAATATTGATCAAAGTACTGATACTATTTCTACATCAGTAGAATCTATCAGTGAAGCTTCTAATCAATTAAATTCATTGTTATTTCCAATTATTGCCTCTATAGGAATTATTGTTGCACTACAAATCGCAATTCTTGCACGAAGAAGATAGTTATAATAACACAAGAACAGAAAATTATGTAATGCCCAAAGTGGCTATCTTCTTTTTCATAATTCTTCTTTCATCTACCGTGGCCAATTCACATGCATTTATTTCTGGTGATTTAACTAGTTTAAATAAAATCCAAAATCCAATAATCTTTGATTCTGGTATTGTGGAGGTTGATTCAAACTTTTTTACTCAAAATGATGTTAAAAGATATTTAATTTTTGGAAATAATTTACAAAATAATGATTTTTTAAAAACTAATTCAATATATGGGATTCAATCTGATTATGGATTTTTTTATGTATCTGTTCTTTCTGAGAATTCTGCATCACATTTAGCTGCACAAGGTTATCATATCATAGAAGATTCAAAATTGGATTTTCATTTATCAGATGATGAAATTGTAGATGTTTCACGTATTGGTGATATTACGGGTTCGAATATGGCTAAAAAAAAATATAATGCATCAGGAAATGGGACAATAATTGCAATTGTAGATACTGGTGTTGATTTTTCAAATCCTGATATTCAACATTCAGTCGCACGAGATAAAATCAATCATCCTGTTATGCTTGACCCTGATGGACAAGGAATAATTCTTACCAATGCAACTTTTTTTGCATATATTGATAAAAATGAAATTATTAGAAACTATACTAAACCAATACCTTCTCACATGACCTCATCTGTATATGTTACACGAGATGGTGTATTCTTAGATGTATCTCAAGGGGGTAAAGGCAGTGAAATACCAATTTATAATTCATTTTTTCCACAGATTGGAAACTCTGTAATTTTTAATGGAACATTAGATAAAGACATGAAAATTGGAAATAACAATAAAGATTACATAAAATCAAAAAGTGGCATTTATCATCTTGGAGTAATTTATCAGGGAGCATTAGAAGGACCAATGACTCGATTACAAGTAGTTCCGGTTTTAGTTATTGATTCATTTATTCCTGGAGTTTATGATACTATAATTCCTGACATGAGTACTTCTTGGGAAGACTATACTAGATTTGATTTAAAGTCCGGACAAAAACCAAATTATGATTTTGATTTTACTGATGAAAAACCACTTGTATTGGGCAGTGGAAAAGAATTCCTTGTTTATGATTCTAACAATGATGGAAAAAATGATTACAGCGCAGGAACGTTTGGTGCACAAGTTCTTGATGTATATGGTGCAATTAGAAATAACTCTACTGACATTGACGATACGTTAAATGCAATTAATGGAACACTGCTGCCAGCATTTGATTCAGACGGTGAATTCTTTGGACTGATGACAGATTTTATGGGTCATGGTACATCAAGTGCAGCATCAATCACTTCACGTGGTCAAGAGACATATGACATTTACAACAATTCGAAAAAATACACCATTACTGGCGTAGCTCCTGATGCCAAAATTGTTCCTGTAAAGGCATTGTGGTTAGGCGATACTGTATATGGATGGTTGTGGTCCGCAGGATTTGAAAATAAAGATCACACTTGGAAATTTTCTGGTAATCCTAAAGTTGATATAATTTCTAATAGTTGGGGAGTATCTAATTTCCCTTCTTTTAATTCCTCTCCTGGAATGGATGTTTTATCGATAATTCTTAGTATGTTGACAACTCCTTATTCTCTGGATGAGAATTACCCTGGTGTGACAATTGTTTCAAGTGCTGGGAATTCTGGTCACGGATATGGAACAATAGGATTACCAAACGCATCACCTTTTGGAATTTCAGTTGGCGCCACAACTAACAATGTATTTGTTGGATATGGTCCATTCAAGGACCAACCACGATTTGGAAATACAACTACTCACTCAAATGATGTGGTTGATTTCTCTAGTAGGGGTCCTGGATCAATTGGAGATCCTAAACCTGACGTAATGAGTATAGGCGCTCATGGTTTTGTACCTTCAAATGTGTTGAAAACTCAAAAAGATTCCAAAGCTGAATCATTTTCGTTATTTGGAGGAACTAGTATGGCAGCACCGCTGGTTTCTGGAAGTACTGCAATATTGATTGAAGAACTGAAAAAACAGTCGCAAGACTATGATCCATTTTTGATTAAAAATATTCTAATGTCTACTGCAAAAGATCTAAGCAGCGATCCATTTACTCAGGGATCTGGTCTGGCAAATATTGAATCCGCATTAAATTACGTTCATGGTGAAGATGGAGTTTTCATCGTGTATAATGATGATTCTTATAATAATATCAAAAAAATTCTTGATCCATCAATTGAACATATTAACTCAACCACAATAGGATTTGAAAGATTTCAACTACCAACACGTTCATTTCCTATGACTAGCTGGTTTGCTGGACAATTACTCCCAGGTGAAAGAACCACAACCACATTTACAATTAAAAATCCAACTAACAGTACCTTGCAAATTAACGTGATGCCTCAAACTTTATCTTTGATCTCAAATAACCAATTCAATGGAACAACAATTCTACGTCAACATGATTCCATTTTGAATGGAACTGATAAATTCATTCCAAATTATATCGAACTGTCTGACGTAAATACCCGTACCGAACTAAGTGATTTCTTCAGTGAAGGTAAATCTATACCTGATGAATCCTCATTAATGATTCTTAATCTGAATTTTCAATTCAGTGATTTTATGAATAATACATCTGATGTATATGCTGATGACCTCAAAATTTCTTCATTATATCTCTATGATTGGATTGATAATAACAACGATACAAAAATTTCAAGTAATGAATTATCAATGGTGAATAGAGCTGGTTCATGGGGAACTGTTCAAGAATTAAGAGTTTCAGAACCTACTGAAAAATTTGAAGGCGTTCCACTTGTAGGAGTTTATCCAATTCCTACCAGATATTCTTACTGGTTAGGTGACACAAAACAAAATTCAACTTCAATGGACTATACAATATCTGCAAGTTATTATGAAAAAGAACAATGGTCTGTAGTTTGGTCCGAATCTAAAATTATTTCTATTCCTCCAAAAAATATTGCTACAATTGATGTGACACTAATTGTCCCAAACAACTATCAGACTGGTATTTATCAAGGATTTTTAAATTTTAAAAGTGATAACCATACTGTTAATGCCCCAATATCTTTTGTAGTTAAACAACCCGTGATTCAAAATGATTCTACAATTCTAATTAAGGGTGTACAAAGTAATGATATTCTTTATGGTAATGGATACACTAAAGGTGCATTTGATATGGCTAATAGATATATGGCTGGTGACTGGAGGCAATATTATTTTGATGTTCAAAATGAATCCATTAACTCTGCTGCAATTGAACTTTCATGGACTAGTGATGACACAAACTTGTCTGTCTTTGTAATGGATCCTACAGGAAAAATAATACAAACTAATGTTCCATCTGGAGTGTTTGGTCATTTTCTTGATTGGACTTCACTTGACTGGTTAGGTAATTCAATTTTTAGTCAAGGCGGAGGATTCTTTCCTGTTAAAAATAAAGATGATGTGTCAACAGTACTTTATGTACCAATTAATCAAACAGGTACTTACACGCTCTTAACACATTCAACCCTGTTTGGTGGAGATTCAATAACCGAACCAATTACATTAGCAGCTAAATTTACAAACATTTCACCAGAAATGATTTTTGATATTCCTGTTGATAAAGAGACTGAATACACACCATCTGATATTGTAGAAAATATAGCAATTATCAATGAAACAAAAATCCCTCCTTCTCCTCCAGTTGAAGCCATCACATACTCTGATTCATCCTTTAGTGACGGTATTGTAGTTGGTGTAGTCATAGGAACTGCGATCGGAATAGCCTTCATTTTTATTATTAGACAAAAACCACCAAAATAACTAAACAAGGTTTATAAGCAATTTGGCGAGTACGACAGCTTGAATGTCAGAACTAGGGACAAAAAAGTCTAGTGGATTATCCCGAAGAGACTTTCTAAAATTAATGGGTGCAGCTGGTACAGGGCTAGCATTTGCACCATTTGTCCCATTTGGAAATTATATGCCAAACCCAAACCAAGCATCTCTTGAAAAAGTTCCAGTAATTTTACCTGATGGTACTCAGGCCAATATCAATACTTATCCTATTAATCATGCTGAAGTAATTACATATCCTGCAACTGGTGATGCTGCACTTGATGCAGAAGCATTTCGTAAATGGCAATTTATTAGACTTCCTGAAGAGTTAGGAGGTGGAAAAAAAGACACTTCCGCTATTAGGGCATATAGTATGATTTGTTTACATCTTTGGTGTTTGTGGAAATATTGGCCAGATGATGGAAGAAAGAGAGGCGAATGTCCTTGTCATGGTAGTATGTATGATCCACTTACTGGAACAGCTTTTGTAGGCCCTGCATCAGTTCAAGCTGCACCATCAAACACATTACCTGAACTAACTTTAGAGATTGATTCAGATGGGCTGGTATATATTTTACCACCAAAGTTTAATGCAAATGAAAATGGAGTAATTGGATATGGCCGTTTCGCTTAAAAGAAGAACTGGCGCGGTTGCGTTTCTTTACTGGCTTTGGGATGGAGTAGACAGAACAATCTTTACTGCAATCAAGTTTTCATTCCCTGCAAGATTTGTCAGTCCATTTGGATTTCTAGGAATGCTTACATTCATCATCTTTATCATTCTTGGAGTTTCAGGAGCATTGCTTATGTTTTACTATCAACCAATTTTGGACAGAGCATGGGACAGTGTTCAATTCATTAACGATGAAGTTCCATTTGGTTTCCACATTAGAAACATTCACTATCATGGTTCAAACGCAATGGTGCTTATGGCAGTTCTTCATTTGTATTACCAATACTTTAGTGGAAGATACAAAATTAGAAATGAAGTTTTATGGATGACTGGTGTTATTCTTGGCGTAGTTACTGTTCTTGAAGCATTTACTGGATATGATGTGATTTTTAGTGAAAGAGCAGAACTTGCAATTAGTATTGCGGCGTCGTTAACTACGTCAATACCGATAGCTGGACCAACAATTCGTGATGCGGCATTGGGTAGTGGGTTTTCAGATTTTGTATTGAGATTTTATGCACAGCATGTATTTCTTTTACCGATAGTAATGCTTGGATTAATGGCGGTTCACTTCCCACGATTTTTGGTGTTTGATGTACCTATGGTTATGGCAATAGGTGGTGCGATTTTGATTACTGGGGGTGTGTTCCCTATTGACCTTGGATTCAAGTTTGAACCTACAGTTCCGCCTGGTGTGACTGTTCCTGAATGGTATCTTACAGGAATCTACGCATTCATGAGAACACAATATGATAAATTTGTTACAGGGTTGTTATGGCCATTAGTTTTCCTCATATCATTTATACTGATTCCATTTATTGATAGATACAAGAAATTCTCATGGAGAGATAGACCAATTATTACAGCATTTGGAATTACTAGTCTTGCTCAAATTATGGTGACGACTTATTGGGGATTCTATATCTCACCTGATATCTCGCAACCATTGGTAGAACGTTTGGTAATTGATCCTATATTCTTCTACTCTGTAATGATCTTATTGGTTCCATTAGGATTTGGATTTACATATATGATGATCAAACTTGCAAATGAAGCAGAAAGAAAGGCAAAGCTTGCAAAAAGTAGCGGTCCAAAGAAAGTAGCTAGTATTAATCTTAGTGAAAAGTGGATTAACTGGTTGCTTGTTGCATTATTGGCATTCCAAGTGTTCTTAAACATCGCAGCATACAATGCAGCTCTAACAGGAATGAAGAATGTTTCCTTGTTCTTCGTTGGAATCATTCTACTTGTGTTTGCAGCATTCTTCCATTTGTATAGATATGCAATGAGTCAGCAAAAGAATGCACCTCCACCCATTCCTATACAGGATGAAAAACCAAAACTGACAGAACCTGATGTTTCTGTTCAGTCAGGTAAAATTCCAGAAGGAGATAATACAACACCAGAAGAAAAAACCACCACAAAGGAATTAGCTCCAGAAGTTCCTATCCCAAAAACTCAAGCTGATTTAGGGGTTGGTGCAAACGTTAATTCTAATGTCGGTGCTGGAGATCTTAACAAACCATGATTTCAAAAATTCTAAACAAACTTTATAATAACTTGGAAGTGGCTAAAAAATTATGAGTTCACCTACATCAAGCCATGCATATGGGATTGGATTGATTGCACTGGTAATTGGTATGTCTGCATCTGTGGTTTTTTACACTTCGTTTTATCTCCCAGAATCATTGGCAAAACCATCTGTATCTGAGCATATCTTACACCCAGAAAAAGACTTTTTTATTGATATTGTAAAAGGTGCCGTTATTGAAGGAAATGAAAACTATGTTCCAAACAAACCAACAATAACGTTAGAAATTGACAATAGGGTGATCTGGACAAATTATGATGATACTGCACATACAGTAACTCCTGATCACCGACATTCTGATTCATATTCTGGTGATTTTGGTTCTGAAGGTGTGTTAAAACCTGGTGACGTCTATGAATTCTTATTTACAGAACCACAAGAGGTTCTATATCACTGTCAGCCACATCCATGGATGACTGGAAAAATTACTGTAGAAAAGAGTAGATTTTAGACAGAATACTTTGCAAAAATTATCTGACTCTCAATTTCTTTATGTTGTTCTATAATTGACACTCTAAATTTTATTTCATGTTCTTGTTTTGGTTCAAATTTTATTAATGCGGTAAATTCCGCTTTGTTTTCAGGCATTACATCTTTGTTGATAAATAATCTTGAGACGTTTTGTGATATTTTTTTACCATTGTATTCCTTGTAAATTATATGTTCATTTGAGTCTAAAATTTGAGTATTAATTACAACTCCGTCATATCTTCCTGGGTATAATACAGAAATTACACCTTTAATTTCTGAATTTGGATGAATATCAGTAGAATTTAGTTTGAATTCTATATCTTTCACAAAACATCACATGTGAATTGGAATAAATAATTTTGTTAAATGGGCCCAAAGTTCCCATTTACTCTAGCATTCGAAACCTCTAATTTTATCAATTTTTTCAAGGCTTCAGGTATCATTACGCTATCATGTTTTATAATGTTTTATTGCCATTTAGAATTAAAAAAGAATATCTAGTTTTTCCAAAACTTAACTTGAACTATCCCTGAATTTCTCGAAACTATTGGAGATATATTGAAACTAACTCTATTGCGATAACGATTTTTCAAAATAATTTGATGGTATATTTTATCTAATAGTATAATGTTGAGATCAACAAAGTTGTAGATATTGTTCTCAGATGGTTCAAATTTGACTGGGAGCACAACGTGCATGGGATTATAGTTAAGACATTATTTATTGGACCCACGTGGAGGATTTTTTAGAAATACAATAATACTACTCCCAAAAATTTTAGAGTATTTTTTGAAATTATTAATTATTGAGTTAAATATACGCGGATTGTCATTTGTGATAATGTCCATTTGTATTTTATAATTGATTCAAAATATTCTCTAGTGTTGAGTGTATTAGAAAATTTAATGAAAGCACCAATAACCATAGATAAAGAATCCACAATAGCAGATGTTGTTAAAATCATGCTCGATAAAAAAATAAGCAGGGTTTTGGTCACTGAAAATGGAAAAATAAATTCAATCACAACAGAAAAAGATCTAGGATTATTTCTCCTCAAAGACAAATCAGATAGAACATTACAACAAATTCCATTAAGTGAACTAGCAAGATCACTATTGACAATTCCTCAATCTACAGATATTCAAAAGTGTGCAAAAATGATGCTTGATAATAATATCGGTTCTGTTGGGATATTATCTGAAGATAAAAAAATTGTAGGGATTATTACAAAAACCGATCTTGTGAAGTATTTTGCTTCAAACCATCAAAATGAAAAAAAAGTTGGAGACTATATGTCAGAGAATTACTACTGGGTGTATTCTGACGCATCGTTAAGTGATGTTGCATCAAAAATGTTAGAATACAGGATATCTCGATTGATTGTACGAAATAAGGAGGAAATTCCTGTAGGAATCATATCTTTTAGAGATTTGTTTGAAATTGTTATGTCTATGGGAGCGCAGCGAGATATAGTATTTCCAAAAAGTTTTGACTCAGAACACGGATTAGGAAAGACACAATATGCTGACGAAGTAATGAAAAATGAGATTCTTACTGTTGGTTACAATGATGACCTATCTCAGGCATGTCAAACTCTTCTTGATGGGAAAATCAATGGAGCAGGAGTCTTATCGGACAGTGGCAAGCTGATTGGAATTCTAAGTAAGACCAATATTATCAAGGCAATCGCATCTTTAAGTCACTAATGATAATTTTCAGATCTTGATCTATCTGAAATTAAACATATTATTTTAAACTTGAAATTTCCAAAACAATTCCAATTTCATTTTTGATAATCATCTAACTTGTTATACTTCTAAAATGAGTAATAATATCATGGTGGAAGACTCTCCTGTTGCAGAAAAATCACTTGAAGAATTACTTCCTGAGACACTGGACTATTCTTTGTGCATTACTATAGAAAAAGGAAAAGAAGTATGGGTAGTATCTGGAATGTTGGTTCAATATTTGGAATCAGTAACAGATTCTGTCGTAGTAAAAGATGGAGAAAAGATGATCGGAGTAATTGGAGGAAAAGAGATTATGGAAAATATTTTGAAAAATCCTTCACGGGATTTGTTTTATGGCACCAAAGTTGAAGATATTATGGAAAAAAATCCGGTTCTCGTGTCTAACCAAACAAAATACAAGGATTTGATGTCAAAATGGAAAGAAAGAGGTAGAGCATTTGCTATTCTTAAAAATCGTTGGAACCACTATTCAGCAATATCGGCAAAAAAAATCCTAGAAATTGGAATGAGATGCAAAACAAATCTTTCTATTCTAGACATTCCAAAAAAACCGGCTGTTACATACAAACCAGATGAACCTCTAGGAAAAATCATTAATTCAATGTTTGAAAACAAAACAAGAAAAATTCTTCTTGAAGATTCTTACAAGTACATCAATGACAGAATAATAATAGAAACAATATCCGAAAAGATGAAGTATCTAAAAGATATTGATAATTTTCTTGACATTCCAGCGAATACAATTGAACCTGAAGAAGCAAGAGTAATTTTTAGTGATTTGAAGATAAATGAAGTTTCAGCCATGATGTACGATATGGAGCATCCTTATGTGATTTACAAAGATTGGATTGTTACTCCATGGGATATTTGTAATGTGTTACTCTCAAAGGAAATTACCAAGTATAATGTCTAATTCCAAATCAGGAATCATCTAATCTATCTCTTTTCCGCAATGAGGGCAAGTTCTAGTCTTTCGATACCTCTCACCAAATGCTGTTGTGGACAGTTCTTCAGATAGCAAAGTAACGCACACATCCCAGGGTGTAATTATGTTTCCTTTATAGACAACAAAAGGATGATCCATTTTGTCCATTATAGAACAAAATTGTTCTAGTCTAAGATCTTCTTTGACTTCTCTAACGTGTTCCAATTTAATTTGCTTTACTGGAACATCTAGGAGATTATCCACATCTTTTTGGAAGTTTAGTATCCTTGAGATTTCACCTAGTATCATTCTATCACTGATGAATTGGTTTGAATTTTCTAAGAGAACCTTTCTTGCATTATTTGCAAACATTGACTCTACTACATCTCCTAAAGAATCATCATGATGAAAGGTAATAGTTTCCTTTTTTGGTAGTGATGAAATAGAAAGATTTGTTTTACACCTCATTCCAATTTCTAGCATTTTTCTAGCAGAAATGGGAGAATAATCCCCTGAACCGTTAGGAATAAGCGCAAAAGCCCTCCGTGATTCTTTCCAGGTTTCGAGTAGATCCTTGAGTGTTGTAGTTAATCCAACCTGTGGCACTCCTCTAAACATTATTTCACCTACTTTACGTTCATACTGAAAATCCCGAGTTGGATTTTTTCTAATACAATCTAAAATATCAAAACCGCCTACTATACCAATAGGTTTGTTATCTTCACCTTTAACTGCTATGGCATCCACATTGGATTCAATATATTGAGCACACATCTCTGTTGCAACCCAAACTTCTCTACTCTTGTCGATGTATACACAGTTAGTATCAGTAAGTGTGTCTGGAAATAATTGTTCTAATGTTAATCCGGAAAGGCTTG
Source organism: Nitrosopumilus sp. (assembly GCA_029862745.1). Lineage (NCBI taxonomy): Archaea > Thermoproteati > Nitrososphaerota > Nitrososphaeria > Nitrosopumilales > Nitrosopumilaceae > Nitrosopumilus > Candidatus Nitrosopumilus sp. The sequence goes on from JAOTWS010000017.1 coordinate 12,686, forward strand.
TCATGCTTTGAATTTTCATATTTACACTATATAATAAATTCTACGTGTTAATGACTATCACAAAAGAGAAAAGAAATGATTTGCTCGAATTGTCAAAAGGAGATACAGTTGTAGAACTTGGTTGTGGGACAGGATTGAACTTTTCTCTTGTGTTGGATAAAATTGGTACCGAAGGAAAGATAATCAGTGTGGATATTACTGACAAAATGCTTGAACAAACACAAAAAAGAGTAAAAGAAAATGGATGGAAAAATGTCGAATTAGTACAAAGCGATATTGCAGAATATGATTTTCCAGATAATGTTGATGGTATTTTTTCTACTGGTGCGATTCAATATTGTAAAGACTATGACAAGGTTATCAAGAAAGGTTATGATGCACTGAAAAGAGAAAAATTTTGTAATATTGGATTTTAAAATGTCACAAGGTCCTGCTCGAATTTTTGCGCCGATTTTACTTTATTTCACCAGTTCTTTTGGATCTGATATAGAGTACGTTAAACAATCTGCGTGGAAATCAATTGAGAAATACTTCGAAAAAACTTCATACCAGGAAGGATGGGGAGGATTTTTGTATATTTATGTGGGAACGAAGATCTAAAACTTCATAGAATCTAAAATAATTTCAGACATTTAGAATAAATCTATTCAATCTTGTTTGTTGCAATCAGATCATAAGAATCTAAATCATAAGACATTTTGTACAATTCTTGAAAACCCTCAGACGAGTAGCAGCTAACATAAATTATCTTATATGAATAGTCAAGTGCAAATCTTGTAATTGTCAAATCTATAATTTCTGGCAGGTCTTCCCATGTTTTTCCTCCATCAATTGTTTTGTTGATTCCATTTTGTGTTCCCTTCAACCTTGATATACTCAGAAAACATCAATGACGCAATAGACACGTTGTAACATGAGTTTATTGACTATATGATCAGCCAGTCAATTAAGTCATACATTGCACTTGTCAATTCATTGGTGTCCATAATATCAAGACAAGCATATGAGACAAAAGAGAATACGGTTGAAGGTTTGCTAAATATAATCAATTCAAAAAGTTAGTGAATCTTTTTTCTAATTATTATGCGATTTTCTGCAAGTTCCTTGATTGGCTCCCAGCCCTGCGTTATATGATGTAATAGTTGCTCATCACCCGTTACTATCTTACCGTCATATGTTTTTGGTGATTTCATCTTTTTGATTATCTCCTGTCTTATCGTATCTGTTTCTTGTTCCATGCTGAATGTCTTTTCTGTAGAGGTTCGTTGTTTTTCTATTTTGATTTTGAATGGATCGATTACGTAAAGTTTTGCCTGTTCTCTCCACATGTCAAGCAGTATCTCCTTTTTGTTTTGTGCATTATTTTCTGTATTAATAGTACACAAGAATTGTTGGCTGTCCATATATGCCCTTCTCATGTCTGCAATCATCTCATCAGTAAGTCTTCCCTTGTTTGTGGTGTATCTATCTTCAATGTCTCCCTTGTGACCCATAAAGAACTGCCTATACGCATGAGTCATCTTTCCATGACTTTCTGCTAATAGTAGTTGTGTGTCAAAGTATGCCCTCAAAACATATGGTCTCACCTTCGTAATACTCCAGATAGACTTTCTAATGTCAGATGTAATTCGTGGAGTTGTGATTAAACCCGATTTATTTTGAATTTTATCTAGGTTTCTTCCTCTGAATTGATATCCCTACTCCAAAGATATGACAGGTGAATGTATAGTGAGTATTTCACCAGATGAGATCCTCTTTCTCAAGTAGCCCAAGATGTATTCGCAACCTTCAGCAGGCAAGAACGTAAAGTACTTGTTTCTGGTTTTGCTAAGTGTTGCTCTAACTATTATCATTGCAGGAATGTGTGCAAAGCTAACTGATTTGCCATTATTTGTAATGATTAAATCAGGCAGATCAGCTAGCTTGAGACCGTCTGTACCATCATAATTCCCCATTACTTGTGGTCTAATACCTGAAAAGGCCATCAAACTGATACTGGAACGAGTTCTAGGACTTGACACATTGAGAATTGATTGCAGCTGTGTCTTTGTTGGTACCTGTTCATCTTGTATGTTTACTGGGATTCCGACATTTGCAATCTTTATCTTTCTTTTCAGTTCAATGTAATTGAATATTAGTCATGACTTTATTGACTTTAGTATTCCATCAATGTAATTTGGTGCATAGTTTTGTGATTCCAACCAGAATACATGATCAAGCAACATGTCCTCTATCTTTATGATGTCTTTCTTTCCAATCTTGACAAGCCTAGCAGGTGTGGTGTTTGTTCTGTAACAGAATAGATTCAATCTACGCAATCGGATATCTGCATTTAGCTTGCTACCTCTGCTTGTATTCTGGTACCAACATCATACATTATCATCTTGTAGGAGATCTTTTGTTGCAGGTTTCTTTTTAGACATCATTTTTCTCCATAATGTCATGTTTCATTTGCTTAAGAGCAGGTCTCGAATACCGGAGAATATGGGCCCAAAGGGCTTCGATCCCTTGGCCATTGGATTAGAAGTCCAACACTCTATCCATGCTGAGCTATAGGCCCAAAAACCTAGCAATTAATTACCATTTTAAGGGTTTACAGCCACTTCTTTTTGT